>JAMDCG010000066.1 GCA_023489425.1 Thermoplasmatota archaeon | reverse complement strand
AGTGGTGAGAAAAAGAGGATAGTGATAATTGGCGCGGGATTTGGTGGGTTAAGATTCCTGTATGATCTGAAGAGGACCATTGGAAAACAGTTTGCAGTTACATTGATCGACCTGAGAACCACGAGCTTGGAAAAACCGTCTCTTGTTGAGGTTGCCCTTGCAGGTAAACCTGTAAATCACACACAGATTCCAATTGATAAGATTGCCAGGAAACAGAACGTAGAATTCATTAATTCACGAGTTGATAAGATTTTTGCTGAAAAGAACACCGTGCAACTTGAAAATGGAAAATTTGTAGAATATGATTATCTGGTTATTGCAACGGGAGCTGTTAAGGACTATGGGGCCATTCCAGGGTTTGAAGAGTTTGCATATTCTGTATGCGATGATGAACATGCGCCTAAAATGTGGGATGCGATCAATAATTTCAAGGGCGGGAATGTAGTCATTGGTGCATCAAAGACTATATGGGACGAAAAATCGACTGAAATAATGCTGGATGCACCGTGCGAGGGACCAATTGGAGAGATAATGTTCATGCTTGATTTCTTTCTCAGTGAGAGGGATCTGAGAGAGATAACCAGCATAACAGTATTCACGCCTGGAAAAGTATTTTTCGATGATGTAGGTCCGAAGATTCACGAAAAAGTAGGTTCTATAATTTCCAAGAAAGGGATAAAGGTGATCACTGAGAAGGTGCTTGAGAAGATTGGTGAAAAATCAGTGTTTTTCCAGGATGGAACAGAGCTTCCCAGTGATCTTACTCTAGTGATACCGCCATACGCTGGCCCGAAGGTTATAAAGGATTCATCCCTTGGAGATGATTACGGTTTCATCAAGACAGATAGGGAAATGAGACATACCAAGTATCATAACGTTTTCGTGGTTGGGGACTGCAATTCCCTGTCAATGCCAAAACTTGGCCACATAGCAGTACTTCAGGCCGATGTGGCAGTTTCATCCCTTATGAAGGAGGTCAGTGGAGTGGGAGATGTAATAGAGTTCAAACCTGAAGTGTTCTGTATAATGAACAGGGGTGGAATTGATGCGACACTTATTCTTTCCGATACCCTCTTCGGCGGCCATGTGGATAGAACAGTTAATGGACCACTGGCCCATCTGATGAAATGGGGATTTGATTCGTATTCCTATTATACACATGGGAGGCTCCCGCCAGAACTTATCCAGTCAACGATGGAGAAGATGCTGAAAGTTCTCTCATGAAATACGGTAAATTAGATTACTTTCCAGCATTTTCTAGCTTATTCTTTTCTTCCTGCTTTCCCTTTTCGAAATATATGTCATAAAAGAAGTATGTAAGTATCAATAGTATGATACCTCCTATTATCGTTGCATAAAACATTTCTGTCTGCATAGCTGCGTCATTTAGTATTGAATTTATGTTGAGGGTTCTACCCAATAAGTAAGGATACTGAGACAAGGCCACTACGAAGATAGATATGGCAAAGATTCCCTGGAAGATCAACTTGTTCGTTATGTACTTCCTTGTGGAAGGTAGTATCCAGAGGATTGGTATAAGAAGGAACAGGATAAGCGGTATCACAGAGAGAGTACTATTGCTGTAATCACCCAGATCATGCAGTGAAACCCCTGCAATAATGAGACCTATCACGATAACAAGCAGTGGTAGAAGACGATTTACATTGAGATCGTAGAATATGGATGCCATTCCAAAAAGTAGAATTGCAATTCCAACTATGAATCCATCATCTGGCAGGAATGTAATGAATTTTAAGAGGTCGAAGGTTCTTGCACTGTAGTCTATACCATGTCCACCAATGAAACTGGCATAAATCAGTAGTACCATCGTTCCAAGGACAAAGGTAACCACTGCATAGACTGAATATAGTAGCTTTTTGTTTATGGTCTTGTTTTTCCATATCATTTCAGCGAATACAATCATGGAATTACGAAGCACATAAAGAATGAGAAAAATCAGTATATACGCAATGAATGAAAAAGCAAGTAGAGGAAGAACATCTGGGACAAGACCTTCAAGGTTCACCACGTAGAAAACAAAGAGTGTTCCTGTAATCTCCCATATTGGCAACAGGAAACCAAACACCTTCGTCTGACTTTCCTTGTATCTAAAAAGAATGGCTGAAGCGGCCATCAGTTCAGTGGACGCACTTGTGAAAAAAATCGAAAAAATCAGTATATTAAGTATTACCTCAGCATTAACTGTACCTGTCATTTCAACCCTCTCGCTTTATCAATTTCTGACTGAACGGATTCATGTCTCAGCACCCTGCTTACAAAGTAAAAGCTGAATGGTACAACCAGGAAATAGAATATCATTATGGCTATTCCAAGTGGGATTATAGCAGCTGAAGTATTTGCAGCAGACTGCACAGTCATGACATTGTAGATGATCCATGGCTGTCGACCAACCTCGTCGGTCACCCATCCACTGTCATATACGAGTATTAGAAGTAAGCCTGATACTATCATGCCATACAGACCAATTTTGGTTGTTATTGATTTTTGTCTCAACAATCTCCATATGAGATACAATGCGAATAACCCTACCAGGAATCCGCCACCTACCATGGTGTCAAATGTCAGGTGAATGAAAAGTGGAGGCCACAAGCTCTGTGGGTACTGGTCTAACCCGGGTAACGTACCTTTTCCCAGTGTCTGCGGATAAGCAAGCAAACTTTGCAATTTTGGTATGGTGATTGCATAAAGTATCTTGCCCGATACCAGGATGCCACCAAGTGTTTCAGCACCGCTTGTTGTACTGTGAAGATCCAGCTCAATTGCCGCGTATTTTAACGGTTGCAGAACTATGAGCTGTGAAGCAGCCAGGCTTCCAGTTATACCTGCTAATGCTATTGAAATAAGACCCACTGCTGCGACCAGTTTCAGTCCCTTTCTGTTAAAGATTCTTTCATCCTCGCTCTTTGCCCTCAGGAAACTGTATGCAAGATAGGCACCTATTAGGAAGACACCAGCGGTCACTGTCGCAGTAACGACGTGAAGGTCTTCATATAACACAGATGGTGCAGCTATAGCCGCCAGAGGATTAATATCTGTTAATATGCCAGTCTTGAGGTAGTAAGGAATGTTGAAGCCCGCAGGTGTGTTCATCCATGCGTTTATCATGGTTATGAAAACAGCAGACATCACAGTACCAACTGCAACCATCAATGATAGGACCCAGTGTTTATACCTGTTTTTGTAGAAATCCCAGTAGTAAAAATAGAGAACGAGACAGATAGATTCCAGAAGAAATGCAAATACCTCATAATAGAAGGGTAGGATATCGACCTTTCCGACAACAACCATAAAGCTAGGCCATAGAGCAAACAGTTCAACTGCAAGAACCGTTCCACTTGCAGTTCCTATTGCAAAAAATATGACAAGTGCGATCGTCAACCTCCTGGCTAATGCTTCATAGTATGGGTCTTTCCTCCTTATCCCGATATACTCAGCCAGTGATACAATAATACTGAGCCCTATACTCATCGTTACGATCAGTATATGAGACGCAAGGGTAAATCCCATAAGGAAACGGTCGAAGTTGACTATGAAGGTCATAAAAAATTATAACACTAAACCATGCTTAAATCCTTTGTAGATAAATTATATTTTATAAAAGATAAAAAATTTTTAACTTGTACAAATTTTAATGTAAAACTTATTAATTATTGGGATTTTATCGCTTGGAAAATTTAAAAGGAAATGGTGAACATTGATACGGACTATGGTTGTCACAATCTTTGATCGTTTCTGTATTTTTTCTTAAAATTAATTCTCACGTTATTATATGCTGGTTACTATTATTATTTATCTAACCTATATAGAAAATATTTGTTATGTGAATAATCATTGCCTGCATCCTTTTTCGAGAAAATGTTAAATGTTCTAAAATTTTGCTGCGATAGTATAAATATACTCAAGTATTTGACTGAATATGTCTCCTGACTCAAGACTCCGAACACTCATAGAATCAGATAATTTCATGAAAAATTTCAAAATTGAAATCCTATCAGAGAGAAATGGTGAAGTAACCCTGAAAATCCTCCTTGAAGATAGATTCATGAGGATGGGAGAAGTTGTTAACGGAGGCATAATTGCCGGCCTGTTTGATATTTCCGGCGCCCTTTCTGTATTCACCATTCCGGATGTATTCAATGCATTCACACTTTCACTTAATGTCACGTTTCTCACACCACTCAGCGGAGATTACTGCACGGTAACGTCCAGAGTCAAGAGAGAAGGTGGAAGACACGCGTTTATTGAGATGGCTATCGATGACCAGAATGAAAATACGGTCGCAACTGCACACGGAATATGGGCCATATCAAGGTGATACTTAATGGAAAGCAATGATCTTCTCAGTGGAAAAAATATAGTGATGATTGTTAGTGGCAGTATATCTGCTTATAGAACACCTGACATTATCAGGGACCTGAAAAGAAGTGGTGCCAGGGTAAAGGTTATACTATCCAGTAGCGCAGAACAGATCATTGGGAGAGAAGCGATGGAATGGGCATCAGAAGAACCTGTCATAACTTCCCTGACAGGCAATATGGAACATATCAGTCTATTCGACGGTGACAGGGAGAACACTGTTCTTCTTGTGTGCCCTGCAACATACAATATGATCGGCAAATTTGCAGGTGGAATAGCTGATGACACTGCAAGTACAGTATTCGCAAACGCTCTGGGTACCATGATAAGAACTGTAATTGTACCCGCAATGCACATGGAAATGTATGAGAGTCCTGTTCTAAGAGAAAATATGCTTAAACTCAAAGGTTACGGTGTTGATTTTGTTTCTCCAAGAGTTGAGGACGGAAAAGCCAAGCTAATGTGGTCGGAAGAAATAATAGACACAATCCTTAGACGTGGTAATAATAATAGAACGATATTGATTATTTCAGGGAAAAGCGAAGTTGCCATTGATCCGGTTAGATCATTGACAAACAGTAGTTCTGGATATACAGGCATATGCATGGCAAGAGAGGCATACAGGGATGGATACGACAGGATAATTTATGTGGGCAATTCTGAATACAGGATTCCATATTACTGCGAATTTGTGAAATGTAACCAGACAGATGAATATTACAAGATAGCAGAGGAACTGGTAAGGAACCAGAAAATTGACCTCATAGTAATTCCTGCAGCACTTTCAGATTTTACAGTCGAAAAAAGAGATGAAAAGATCAGTAGTAATGAATCTGTTTCTCTGGTTATGAAACCGAGGGAGAAGCTTGTGGATAGTATAGAAGGAATCATGAAGAGTTTCAAGCTTCACGTTCCAATAATCAGGTTCAAGCTTACAAATAGGAAATATGTGCCTGAAACACCAGATCAGGTTACAGTTGTGAATATGGTTCAGGAAAAACCATTTGGAGTCAAAATGAACAGATACGTCATTTATGATGGAGAAAAAAAATTAATGGAAAAAGATATGGGAAAGGAAGAGTTGGCATCAATTCTGATAAAAATAGGTGATGGTATCATTGAAAAACATTGAGATTACAGGATACCAGCTGGAATTGATGAAAAAGGAAGAATTCCTTGAAAGATCAGGGGATATATCGGGTGAATTCATAAGAAACTCTTTTGTGGTGTTTCCTGAGAGATTTATAATTGATCCAGTAGATGAACAGAGCGATTCTGACCTTTTTTACAGACTGGAGGAAATGTCAAGGAGAGTAACTCTCATAGCAGGCTCACTCATTGTGAGGGAGAGGGGAAATTTATACAATAGGTCATACGTTTATCACAGAGGAAAAATGATTGGATACCAGGACAAGATAGTGCCATTCAACAGGGAAAAATCAAGGATCACGCCAGGAAGAGTGATCAAGGTTTTCTCATGTGAGGATATAACATTCTCTGTGCCAGTTTGCTATGATCTGGACTTTCCGTTCTTCTCAAAGATCAGCTCAATGAACGGTGTCAGAATAATATTCAACCCATCCCTTATTAGAAGGGACTTCCATGATGAATGGCATCAGTACATGGTTACAAGGGCACTGGAAAACAGGATTGCAGTTTTATCTGTGAATTCACTTACTGAACAGTTCAACGGGGACTCCATATTTGTCCAGACCTATGTGGAAGATGATGGTGTTAGAATTACTAGGACAGATTTAGGAAAGGAAAGAAGAAAGAGTCTTACGTTCATCCCGGGAAATATAAATGCCAAATTCATTCAGAGGCACGAGGAAGACCCAGGTATTTATTCATTCCCCGTCAAGAAAATTAACTACTGACTGGCAAACCTTTTCACTTGATGATACGTGAGGAGTATGCGTGCCCTCCTTTATTATATTCAAGGTTGAACTTTTAATGTTTTGACTCATTCTGATCCCATATTCTAAGGGAATCATGTGATCTTCCTCTCCCCATATAATAAGTGTCCTTTTTCTTATGGTTGCCAACATTTTTTCGTCTATCTTGTCCCTTCCTCCCGTATTGTTTTCGACTATTTCCCTCATGATTTCCATGTCATTCCCGGGACTTACCTTTTCCAGCCTGAGCATGAATTTTTCTACACTCTCCTGACCCTGATCACCAACCGTTGGGTTGGTCCCGGCGTTATCAATAAGTATCAATCCCTGAGAATCACCATATTTAATTTCGTAGTAAAGAGCGACCCAGCCCCCATATGAATTACCACCAATGAAGAACTCCTTCACGCCGAGACCTTCTATTAGATCGTGGATCATTTCGGCCTGGTCAGAAACCTTAATGTCGTGGTTCTTTACTGAATGCCCGTGACCAAGTAGGTCAGGTAAAATAACACCGTATTTTTCTGGTATACATGATGATATTTTCATGAAATTGTTGCCCAGACCTCCAAGGCCGTGCAAAAGTATGATGTATTTTTCGCCCTCTCTGAAGAGAAAGGAGACTTTTCCATGAGAAGTTTGCAGGGTATGTCTGTACATATTAAAACCTTATGTAATCATGGGCTTAAATTCAATACTTATTCCTAACATATATATTTTATAAGTAATAAATATTATTTTTCAACCAATCCGGGTTATTGCCTACTGAACCTTTATAAGTCAGGAACGATGATTGCATTATGAAAGAACAGGGAAACAAGTATATCTATACTTTTGAGGAAGGAGGAAAGGATATGGCTGGCCTTCTGGGTGGGAAGGGTGCAGGACTTGCAGAAATGAAGAAGCTGGGTTTGAATGTTCCAGATGGTTTCACAATAACAACGAAGGCATGCATCGCATTTCAGAAAAGCAATAAGATGCCGGATGGACTTAACGATTCTGTAAGGGAAAACATGAAAATCCTTGAAACAAAGACAGGAAAGGGTTTTGGAAGTGAGAAAAATCCATTGCTGGTCTCAGTCAGATCGGGAGCACCCATAAGCATGCCTGGAATGATGGACACAATCCTGAATGTGGGACTGAACGACAGGTCTTTAAAAGGGCTTTCCGACTCCACCAAAAACAGGAGATTTGCGATGGATTCATACAGGAGGCTCAAGCAGATGTTTGGAACAGTCGTCTATAACCTGCCACATGATGAATTTGAGGAAATTATACAGGAAAAGAAGGAGAAGTATGGAAGGAAAAATGATACAGAATTGAAGGCGGATGAACTGGAGGAGATAGGAAAGGAATTCGATGAAGTCTACAGGAAACACGGGAAGACGTTTCCACAGGACCCTGAAAAACAGCTCTTTCTATCAATAGAAGCCGTTTTCAATTCTTGGAATTCCCCCCGGGCAATAGCTTACAGGGAAATCAATAAGATAAGCAATGATCTTGGAACTGCAGTTAATATTGTAAGCATGGTCTTTGGAAACACTGGTAACAACTCCGCAACGGGAGTGGCATTCACCAGAAACCCCAATACGGGAGAAAAGGAACTTTTCGGCGAATACCTGCTGAATGCTCAGGGTGAAGATGTTGTTGCTGGTATCAGAACACCGAAAAAAATTACTGAACTGCAGAAACAGCTGCCTGATGCCTACAGTGATTTTATCAGGTCTGCTGAAATCCTTGAGAAAAATTACAGGGACATGCAGGACATGGAATTTACAATTGAGAATGGAAAATTCTTTATGCTACAGACAAGGAATGGGAAGAGAAGTGCAAGGGCAACCGTGAGGATAGCAGTTGAGATGGCGAAGGAGGGACTGATAACAATGGAAGAAGCAGTTCTGAGAGTCTCGCCTGAAACACTTGACATACTGTTCCATCCACAGGTAAAGAAGAGTGGGAAGGAAAAGGTTCTGGGACATGGACTTGCAGCTTCACCTGGAGCGGCCATTGGACAGATAGTTTTCTCTTCAGACAGGGCAGTGGAACTCTCAAAGAACAGGGTTAAGGTAATTCTGGTAAGGCCCGAAACCACAGCGGATGATGTGAGAGGGATGTCGGTATCTGAAGGTTTCCTGACACAGAAAGGAGGCATGACTTCACACGCAGCGGTCGTTTCAAGAGCCATGGGTAAACCGGCCGTTGTTGGTGTGGAATCCATGAAGGTTAATGTCAGGGAAAAGTCCCTTACCATAGATGGGACCATTCTCAGGGAAGGAGATATCATAACAGTGGACGGGACAAATGGGGAATTCCTTCTCGGTGTTACAGATCTTGAAGAGTCACAGGTGGGTGAACATATAGAAGTTCTTTTGAAGTGGTCGGATTCATACAGAAGACTTGGAATAAGATCTAATGCCAATACCCCTGAAGAGGCAATAATTGCACGCAGGAATGGTGGCGAGGGTATTGGCCTTGCCAGGACTGAGAGAATGTTCCTGGGCGGTGACAGGATAGAGATAATGAGATCAATGATAATGAGCAAAAATGCTGAAGACCGGCAGTTCAACCTCACCAAGCTCCTGCCAATGCAGATTTCAGATTTTACAGAATTCTTCAGGACGATGGAGGGTTTTCCGGTGATTATAAGACTGCTTGATCCACCTCTACACGAGTTCCTTCCAGATAAGGAAGAGGTGCTTAACAGGATATATTCACTGAAGATAAAAATGATAAAGGCGAGTGAATTGAAGGAAATTGATGAGATAATGGCCAGCATAAACCGGGAGAATGAAATGCTGGGTGTTATAAGATCTCTGGAGGAATTCAATCCAATGCTAGGGTTCAGGGGATGCAGGCTGGGAATAAGCTTCCCTGAGATTTACGAGATGCAGGTGAGGGCAATTATAAGAGCTGCAATAAACGTGATGAGTGAGGGAAAGAAGATCATACCTGAGATAATGATACCCCTTGTTGGAACTGAGAAAGAATTATCAATTCTCAGGGAAAGATTGGAGAAAGTGGCCCTAGACGAAAAAGGCCATTACAATATCAACTATAAATTTGGAACAATGATAGAAATCCCAAGGGCGTGCATAGTTGCAGATAAGATAGCCTCATACGCAGATTTCTTCTCATTTGGCACAAATGATCTCACGCAGATGACCTTTGGATATAGCAGGGATGATGCCGAGGGAAAGTTCATGGCAAAATACCTCGAAGAAAAAATAGTACCCAATGATCCATTCCGGACTGTGGATGTCGAAGGTGTTGGCGAACTCATGAAGATGGCAGTGGAGAGAGGGAGGAAGGGAAACAAAAGCCTGGAAATTGGCATATGTGGAGAGCAGGGCGGAGACCCTGAAACAATAGAGTTCTGTCATAAAATTGGTCTTGATTATGTTTCCGCCTCCCCATACAGGATTCCGATTGCAAGATTGTCAGCTGCGCGGGCAGCTTTGAGGGATAAGAAGAAATAATTAAAATAATTTAATTTTCTTCAATTTCCCTTAGTATATCGCATCCACGATCGGAAAGGAATGTATCGATCTCCATTGTCCTCAGCACATTCAGCTCATTTTTATCGTTTATTGTCCAGGGAATAATTTTTTTCCCCAGTTTGTTAAGTCCACTATATTCTGGATAATTTAGCAGGGAGAACTGCGGCAGGATGCAGTCTATAAATCCCGGTACCTTGGATTTCAACATACTATC
Organism: Thermoplasmatota archaeon; assembly: GCA_023489425.1. Next base: position 2,733 of record JAMDCG010000066.1, on the reverse strand, counting down.
CAGCATTATTCTGGTTTCCTCAGCCACATCCAGTCCCGTTCTATAATTAAGGTTCATCTCCTTCATTTCCCTAATGGCCACAACATCAAAGGAGATCAGGATCAGGTTCTCCTTGCTGAAATTTTGTAGAGTGTTGTGAAGAACCGCCTCCAGACCTTCATTTATCCTGTTCCCAAATTCGTCCCTTGTCTTTAGTTCTATGAATATCTTCATGTCCTGAAATTTCTTCAGTACATCGCTGAGCAAGGGAATCTTCTGATCGCTCCCCATGAGATCGAGTCGAGAAAGTTCGGAGAACGAATAATCACTGACAGACCCTTCAGCGCCGGTCACTCTTTTTAGTGTGGAATCATGAAAGACAACAATTCTGCTATCTCGTGTAATCTGAACATCCAGTTCTATGCCAAACAAACCACAGTTTTTTGCCTGCTGAAACGACTCCATGCTGTTTTCAGGATGAGAAACAGGCACTCCCCTATGACCAACGATGTTGAAGTCCATCTCAACCTAAATTCGAATACACTTAAAACATTTTATCCTGACTGGCTATTTCCCAAGCATGCAAGATGTCATTATTCCTCATTTCAACAGGCAGTCAAGAGAGGATTGGATAAGGACTCAGGATGGGAATATTTTTGATGTTGCCATAATAGGTGGGGGGATCACCGGGGCGGGTGTTGCCAATATTCTTTCCCAAAATGGCATAAAGGTCATCTTACTTGAACGAAATGATTTTGGTTCTGGAACAAGTTCTGGATCTTCGAAACTCATACATGGTGGATTGAGATATCTTGCAGAATTAAGGTTCCGTGAAGTGAAAATATTACTAAAAGAAAGAGATTATCTTGCAAAAAATACTGATATCGTAAAATATATGAATTTCAGGATCCTTATTGATCCGTACTCGTGGAAGAAGTGGACCATGAGAACTGGACTTTTTATCTACAATATTCTTAGCAGACGGATAAAAGTACCGAAGATGAGGAAAAATAATGGAGAATACGGAAAAGAAGTCAGGGGGTATTTCACCTACATGGATGCTTTCTCTGATGACTGCAGACTGACCATATATAACATTGCATCCTCTGTCAGGCACGGAGCAAAATGCCTCAATTACTGTGAAGTTCAGACAGTCAGCCTCGCGGGAAATGGTGTTGAACTTGGTGTTCTGGATAAAGCAGGAAACAGAAAATTCAAGGTTAGGGCAGGAATATGCATAAACGCTGCCGGCCCATGGTCCGGTAATGTTTATAAGAATCTGGAAAATGGTGATAACGTTAGACTTAAATTAAGCAAGGGCGTTCACATTGTTGTACCCCGGGAAAAAGCCCCTACTGAGGATGCAATAGTTTTCAGGAGTCACCTGGACAGAAGACAGATGTTCATAATACCGAGAGGAGAAGTAACAATTATAGGTACAACGGATAATTTTGTTGATGATCCCGATGATTTCAATGTCTCAGATAAAGACGTAGATTATATAATTAAAAGTGCCCAACGTATTTTTAGGGATCTGGAAAGAAATGACATCACCTATTCCTATGCAGGAATCAGGCCTTTATATGGGAATGGCGATGATCCTGGGTCCATATCAAGAGGGTTGACTATCAGGCATGACGAACATTTCATTAACATATTTGGTGGAAAGCTAACAGATTACAGGTCAGCAGCAAGAAAGGTCGCAAGGGTATATGAAAAACTAAGTGGCAGGAAGATCAGTTTAAAAAACATGCCAGTGATTGATTACAGCAGGCCTGAACTTACTGGTGAAGAGCTTTACAGGTATGAAATGGAATACGAATGTGCAATGTTTCCAGAAGACATTACTAGGAGGAGAGAAGCTTTTGATGTTTATAGAAAGGATAGGGGAGTCTCTGAGCACGAAATTATTAATAGAATAATGGGAGTGGAAAAATCCCTATGAAATTGGTATTTTTCATCCTATTTAAAAATTAATTTTTAGGTAATTTTGGTTTTCTCACGATATATGCAGCAACTCCACCAATGATTACAACAGCAGCTATCACACCTATTACTATGTACAGGGATGTGCTTGTAGATGTTTTTATAATTTTTTCAGAAACAAAGTAATGCAGATTGTTTGTCGCCGGGATTACTGTGGTGTTTGATGTGCTTGCCTTTACAACCATGGTTTCATTTATTTTACTGTAAGCACCTGAACCTGAGGTTGTGTTTTCAACATAGAAAGTGAAGACTGCAACTCCATTTATGTTCGTTGTCATGTTCAATTCATCCTTATTATATTTAATGCCTCTTAGATCCATTGATGTTATATTTACAGATGCTCCCGATACTGCTGTTCCATTCTGTGTAACTGTAAATGTGATGCTTCCCGTTTCTCCAGATGTATAATTCTGACTGCTCATGGAATATGACATAACGAGTGAGGGATTCATGACAAATACGTTGTTGTATGTCATTCCTGCACCCGTCTGGTTCTGGTTACCCACTGATGCCACGGCACTAATGTTAACTTCCTGGTAATATAGATACATGGGGTTTCCAGTTGAACTGAAAGTTTGCATGACTTCTGGCAGGATGCTGGATACCGTAAAATTAAACGTTCCATTATTGCCTGTTGATGTATTGAACGAAAATGCCTTGCTTGTTATAGTTCCAGGTATACCAGACATTATTACAGTTATATTGGCGTCTGATACCTGTGATCCAGTTGTGTTTGTTACGGTGTATTCTATTGATTCATGGTTACCA
>JAMDCG010000078.1:8826-12745 GCA_023489425.1 Thermoplasmatota archaeon | reverse complement strand
TGGGTCTGCCCGGATTTGAACCGGGGTTTCCAACTCCCGAAGCTGGAAGGATACCAGGCTACCCCACAAACCCTTCGTTATTTTCCGTATATTTCATGGTTATATTTAATTTGATCTTATTATGAAACAGAAACACTTTGGACTGATTCTCTTTTGTTTATTTTGTTGTTAACTTGAAGACCTATTTCCATCAATATGACAAGCAAAAGTAATAGCGGAAGACCAGTGTTAGGATCCGTTGCAGGGAGTATATAGATACCCATATCCTGGAATAGAACCCATGAGATACCTGTAAAAACAATGGCAAGTACCAATCCTGCTTTGAGATATAATACAATCAATATGGCTGCAGCAAGCATGAGTAGAAACATGAATAGGTTGATGTAGCTCTCCCTGAATAGCAAATACACATATGTATGATTCAATATGTAATAAACAACAGGATTTTCTCCCTGCTGGTTAATATTCATGTAAATATCGTATGAGAGTTGTCCTTTTGTCCAGAAGGTGTTTCCCGGTATGAGCTGAAGCACTGCCCCAATGAAGAAAATAACGGATACAGAATATATAAAGTATTTCTGAAGGAATTTTATGTTGTTGAACCTTGCTGAGACGTAAGGCACTGCCAAAATAATATAAATGAGTGCTGAACCGGGGAAACCTGTCAAAAGAGATACACCACTCTCAGGTATTCCTCCAAAGCCTTCACCGAATATCCAGATGACTATAGCCCAGATGATAGAAATGATGCTGATGTATTTCAGGGCTTTTGCACTCCTGTTTGATAAATATGATGCACCAATAAATATCTGGAGAGCACCACTTAAGGCATCAAACTGAAATGGGTGCAGCAGCCATGTATTATATGCTATCATCAAGAATCTCTCAATTCCTGCATTATTAATTGCCTGAATTGATGGACCGATAACAACTGACAGGAACCCGTAAGGCATCTCAGGTTGAAACTGGAGAACACCATCAACAATCAATAATATACCGAGAACCAGTCTAATTGTGTTAGGTATTACGCTTCTTTCTTCCTTCCTGAACATCCTGGCTATTATTATTGCAGCGAGAATTCCAAGTGTGGAATAAATCATGGAATATATGTAAAACCTGCCTATTTCACTTTCTGGAATATAGTAAAATTTAAGATCGAATGAGAAGATTGTAATGACTGGTACTATAAGAACGAGAATGAGGAATAGAACTAAAAGTTCTTTTATACTTTTATCTAGCTTAATCTCACTCATGTTTCCTAATAGAACACGTATTTATTATATAGTTACATTATATATCAGGTTGAGACCATATTGGATCTTGATCGATTATGATCTGATGTTGAATTAAAAGGATGTGATTTAATGGGATGGCAGGAAGCAGAAGTAAGAGAGTTGAAAGTAGGCAGGTACATGATGGTTGATGAAACCCCGTGTAAAATAATGGAAATTAACCTTTCTAAACCAGGGAAACATGGTGAGGCAAAGGCAAGGATCGTTGCTATCGGAATATTTGATAACCAGAAAAAAAGCGTCGTTTTTCCAGTAAAGCACAAGGTTAAGGTACCCATAATAGAAAAGAAGAATGCACAGGTTCTGAGTGTTGCAAATAATGAGGCACAGCTCATGGATAGTGAAACTTATGAAACGTTTGTTCTACCACTTGAGCCGGATCAGATAGACAAAGTAAAAGCAGGAACTGAGGTATCATATTGGGAAGCAATGGGAACCAGAAGGATCATGCTGCAGAATTAAGTGCACTTGCGTCACTTAAAAGAATTGCCGATGCTACATTTGACTATGAAGATGCAAAGTACGTAATTTTTGGAGTTCCATTCGATTATACATCTTCCTTCAGGAGAGGATCTTCAAGGGGACCGGCAGAAGTTAGAAGGGCTTATGACAATCTAGAGTCCTTTGACGTTAATTATGAGGTTGATTTTTCTGAACTTCCAATCTGTGATATAGGTGATATACAGGTAAATGAGGATGCATCTGAAACCGTCGATCTTGTAGAAGAGGTAACTTCAATAATTACAAGGGACGGGAAAATCCCGGTAATGATAGGAGGGGAGCACTCCATTACCGGTGGATCTATCAGAAATTTCAGGGATGCGAGCATGGTGATAATTGATGCCCATTCTGATTTCAGGGATTCATACATGGGAAACAAGCACAATCATGCATGTGTTACTCATAGAGCACTGGATGTTCTTGGAGAAAGCAGGATATTTTCCTTTGGTACAAGATCAACATCAAGGGAAGAGTTTGAGGATCCAGATTATCATAAAGTGAGATTTGTGTCCGCCGATGAGATCAGGAAGAAAGGAATTGATGGATGTCTGTCAGAAATTGAAGGCAGATTAAGGGATAAAATCTATTTTTCCATAGACATGGATGGAATCGATCCTTCCTTCGCACCTGGTGTGGGAACACCTGAACCTTTTGGACTGAATGATGTTGATGTAAGATACCTCATAAGGAAGCTAGCCAGAAAGATTCATGGATTCGATGTTCTTGAATTCACGCCGGATTTTGATAATGGAAATACCTCTATGCTGGCTGCAAAATTAATCCAGGACTTTATAGGAAGTAGAGAGACAAAGAAAGAGTTATTTTAAAAGTCTCTAGACATATAATTTACAGGAATTAAGGGTACTAGAGAAATATGGATATAAAATGAATTTTAAGATCATTATAGTGGGTTTAGATTTTGCCTCTGAAAATATTGTTTCACGTGTGGTCTGGTGAAATAATACAGGAAAATGATACCCAAGATCGTTCCTACTGGTATAGCTATTAATGCAAGGACAGAAAAGATCATTATAAGTATTCTTGCCCATTCCTTTCCGGAAAACAATGAAATAGATGCAATTAGGAAAAGTGCACCAACAATTATTATAGGTACTCCAATAATAGGAAAACCAATAGTAAATATATATCCTATTAAAAGTTCAGGTAAGGAACCCAATATACCAAGAATCGCAAGAATAGTTATTCCTGTTGGTCTGTTATCAACCCTTGGTGTTGAAGAGAATTTAGAACTCCCGCAATTTGAACATACAGTGCTAGAAAGTGTGTTTGCGGTCCCACAGTTCTGACAATATTTTATTCTTTCACCAATAGAACCACCAGTTTGCTGGTTTAAATCTACACCAGATGATGATGGAGCAGCATCAAATTGATATCCACATTGGGTACAGATCGTCGCATTATCGTCCATTACTGAACTGCAGTTAGGGCATACTTTCATAAGAGTCACATACAAACTATATTAATAAAAGCTTTCTTTTAGAAATATATAATTCGGTTGGTTTAGAATATAGAAAATTAAATGCCTATTTTCCCTGCTATATCCTTGCCCTTGGTTATTTCTATTCTGCATGGGGTGGGAAGCTTGATTGATGCTTTGTGAAGGGCTTCCTTCATTTGTTTTGCCCCTTCAGGAGTTACCCTTGCAACCATTATTATATCATTTGCATGAACCCTTGCAGCGGTACCCACAGGCTTTCCGAAAGCATTTCTCATTCCACTTGAAATCCTATCAGCTCCAGCGCCGGTAGCCATTTTGTGTTCCCTTATAACGTGATGAGGATATGGCCTGATCTGGAAGTAATAATTATCCAATCCCAAGGATTCACTAACCTTTCTGTTTATTGATATCCTGGCGGCTTCGAGTGCACTGTGCCTTATCTGGCAGCTTTCCTCGGCTATCATTCTGAATTCAATTGGGAAATCTCTTTTCTGGTTCCCGTGTGTGAATGTTGTTATTTTTGGATAAGGTACTCCTCCCATAAAGTCTCTTCTTGTATAGGCAGGACCTGATATTTTTGTATACATTCTTGCTGGCTTTGTTACCATTATAATCTATCTGTAAATACTAAGATGTATAAAAATTAATTGAATCCTTCTGGTTTTTT
>JAMDCG010000078.1:0-8166 GCA_023489425.1 Thermoplasmatota archaeon | reverse complement strand
TACAGGATGGTTCTCCCCATGTCCTTTTCTGGAATAGGTATGGGATTTGTGATCTTTGTAATTGTTCCCATCATAAGAACAGGTAACTATTCCTATCTGCTCATAGGCATACTTCTCACCATATACTGGCTGATGTTTGCAGTTGGCTCAATTGTCGCAAACTTCTCCAGGATATCAAAGCAGAGGAATTTCACCATAATTTCCAGCCTGCTCTCGGCTTTCCCCTTAATCCTGATGTTTGGATTTACTGTTCCATTGCTGATCATTGCCCTGGCAATATCGGGATTTGGAAGTAGCATGGGTTTCTCAAAAATACTCAGTTATATTAATAAAACTGAAAGCCCAAGAGATGGTGTTTTCTTTTATGAGAGCTTTTTTTCCTTTGGTTTTGTTACAGGGACATTTCTTGGTGGATTTCTTGCTTATTTTGTCAGCTTAACATTATCCCTTATCGTGTTCATTCCTGCAATAGTTTTTGCTGTCCTGATGATCGTGACCAAAGACTCAGACCCGGTAATTCCTGTTTCTCCCAACCTTGAATGACTGAAATTCAGTTTCTCTTCCAATCCACATACTCTTGCATTTTTTACATTCCAAATCTCCACTATCTTTAATGTAAAATTCCACAGAATCACAGTGAGGACAGACACCTCTGATAAATAGCTGATCCTTCAGTTCCCTTGAATCTGTAAGCCTGTTTTTATCATTAAATTTGACCTGATTGGGAGTAGGTTTTAGATCAGATATTCCATCCTTAACAGTTCCACCTGAATCTTCCTTGCTGTTAGTCTCCGTAACTGCAGGTGTTTTTGCATTGAAGAAGAGACTGGATATAAATCCCAGAAATGCAAATACAAGTATTAGAATGGGGTAAATAATTCCAGTTACTGGCTTTGCAACAAGTTCTATGGAGTTTGAGCCGAAAGTGAGGGTCAACAGCATGAATGCCATTATAAGACCATATCTTTTGACAAAGATGAAAAGAATAAGGAATATCATGAAGAAAAATATTATATCATAACCTGTGAATCCATAGAAAATGTAAAAGAATACTGAAGCAAGTGCTGCCGGTATAACAGTATAAAAATAGTTATAGACATTCCTTTCTTCACTTCCAGTCATTAGTGCCATAAGAACCGGTCTATCTGTATCCTTTTGGATTAAGGGTATCATTATTATGGACAGGACACCGATCACCAGGGAAAACATTATTGCAGTTTGTTCATAATATGCAGCCAGTCCAAATTTTCCGATTAATTTGTCAAGCCCTGGCACCGATGGTGTGACGGATGAGAGAAGGGATAGCATGAGGAAGAGAAACAGAAATCCCTGTGCAATGGGAATTCTTGAAAAATTTCCAGTTTTTGAGGGCTCTGGATCACTCCTTGCCAGGTAATATGCTGTGCTTAAGACGGCAATTAAGATAAATATTAATGTGCTTATCAGGAAGGTTATTCTTGCATTATAGATCAGGAAGAAAAGCGAATCAATTGCATAGGATGAAAAATGTGGCTCTCCCTTTATTACATAATCTAGATAAAGAAACAGCGTTATAAGAATTGTGAGTAAAGCAATTACGGAAGCCAGAAGAATTTCAGTTATATTTATTGCCTTCTTGATTTCCATATTCAAGAATTACGCATTTGATAATAAATATATCCGCACATTTCCGGCAAAAAATGAAAGAAGAGTTTACTCGAGAGACAGGTTAACTCTTGTTCCTACCTTTCCCTTGATCAGGTTTGTCTTGAGTTTAATCTGACCAACTTCGCTGGAATTCTTTACCAGGGTTCCCATTTCCATCTGGTCCGGCAACCCATTTATTTTGACTATTCTTATCTCAGGTATATCAGGGACCTTCCCCTTGATTGAGGCCATCAGGGTATCATTTTTCATGAACTCTTCCTTTGATATGGTGCTATATGTTGGTTCAACCCCACTCTTCAGAAACTGATTCGTCTCAGTTTCCAGCTCTTTTACAATCTCCTCAGATATATCCGGGATCTCCAGATCGATCCAGGCATAATCTTCGTAAGTCTGGTTCAACCTGTGAGGTGCGGAATATTTTTTGTATGCAAGCCCCGCAAGAATCCTGAGTGCAGTTCTGAATTTCATATGGTTATATCTTATTGGCCAGTCTACAATCTGCTTGATTGTCTTTCCCTTGCTATCACTTGGATATGTATCGTGGGAAATAAGATGTACTCCATCTCCATCGTCCCAGACATCGATTATTTCAAATTCCTTTCCATCAATAACTATCTTTCCCTTGTCATTTGGCTGGCCATATGAGGTTGGAAAAAGGATACTGTCATCTACAATAATATCAGTGAACTCATTGAATACTACCTTTCCCTCGCCTTCAACTCTGTATGCATCATCAAGATATCTGTGTACTGTTGGCATGTTCATGGAGATTGCATATTGCATATATTCTTTCTCATTGTAAGAAGGACTTTTTCACACAAATAGGACTTAAATTATTGCAATCAATATATATGTGATAAGTCTTACCAATCGCTTGAGAGACGAAAATCTTCAATTTATATACAGATTGAAAAGGGAAGGGATAAAGTATGACCTTTCCACCATGAGAGAGTTTGATTTATATTTCGGAAACCCTCATAAAGATTTCAAGAGTGCACATATTACAGGTTCGAACGGGAAGGGATCCGTCTCAAACATGATTTTTAATGTCCTTAGACTCAAAGGGAAAACCGGATTGTACACTTCACCTCACCTTGTTGATTTCAACGAAAGGATATTCCTTCAGGACAGGAGGATAAATGATGAAGAGATAGAACATTACATTGATATCTACAGGGATTACATAAATAAGGGAAAGAGTAAGAACAGGAACCCAACATTTTTCGAGGTAACCACTGAAATGGCTTTTCAGTTCTTCAAAGACCAGAAGGCAGAATATGCGTCCGTAGAGGTAGGTCTTGGAGGAAGACTCGACGCGACAAATATTATAACCCCAATTGTTTCCGTCATAACACGAATCAGCTATGAACATACTGACAGGCTTGGGACAACCCTGGAAGAAATTGCAAGGGAAAAGGGTGGAATAATAAAGCAGGGAATTCCTGTCGTGACTGGAGAGGATAAGGCGGAGCCTGTGAGGGTGATAAAAAGGATCGCAGAGCTCAGGAATAGTAAATATTTGAACAGTTACGAGTATACCAAGGTTTCAGGCATAAAGGTAAAGGATACAGGATCGAGGATATGGATCACAACGCCAACAGAAGAGTATAAAATAGACCTGAACCTCATAGGAAACTTCCAGGTAGACAACGCCAGAACAAGTATAACTGCACTGGAAAGTATTGATGAAAATATAGGCAGGAAAGATGTTGAAAAGGGATTGTCCAATGCCAGATGGCCCGGCAGGATGGACGTGGTTAGGACAAATCCACTGGTTATTCTAGATTCAAGTCACAATCCATCTGCAGCCCAGACATTATCAAGGTCCATAAGAGAAATATACCATAAGAAGCCACTGCTTGTTGTCGGCATGTTATCAGATAAGGATCATTTTTCCTACCTTCACAACATATCAACATGTGCAGACGATATTATCCTGACCACTCCAGAGGAACCTGACAGGAAGGTAGATCCTGAAAAATTGAAGCCAATGGCAGAAAAAACATTCAAAAGCGTCAGGGTAATCCATGATCCCATAGAAGCGTACAGGGAAGCTATAAAGGACTCTGATTTCGTGGTTGTAACTGGATCTATGTACCTAGTGGGTGCAATAAGCAGATATCTGGGTGAAGATATGTCACCATTCCGGAAATGAATCTACCTGTGATCAGATATGTTATCAGTTTCGTATTAAAAATGCTTTTATGGTAGTCTCAATTATGAGGAGTTACGGTGCACTGATGAATCCATTTGACAAATATGAAACTCAAAATATTGCCCTGAAGGGCGATTTATCTATACTTTCAGTCATTCATCAACCTGACGAATTTCCCCATAGGGAAAGCCAGATCAACACAATGGTAGCCTCCCTCAGTGGACTTATCAGGGGCTTTTCTGCCAATAATTTATTGATTTATGGAAAAACAGGGACCGGAAAGACGTCCGTTACAAGGTATGTTACAGGGATGCTTGAAGAGAAGATAGGCGATAGAGTTGCAACCTGTTATGTGAATTGCCAGACCTATGATTCACCATATTCCATACTTGTAAACCTTTCAAAATGCATCCCCGGAAGCTCAACAATTCCTCCTTCAGGCTGGACTCTTGACAGGATATATGATGAACTCGTTATCAAAATCCGGGAGAGTGGAAAGATACTCATTCTTGTTCTTGATGAAATAGATAAGCTGGTAGAAAAGAATGGAGGTGATTCTCTCTACGTTATTTTAAAGCTGATGGGAGAAGACACAGGTGCTGGTGGGACTATTATAGGCATCACCAATGACTCCTCGTTTTATGAAAGGCTCGACCCCAGGGTCAAGAGCAGAATGAGCAGGGAATCTGTAATGTTTTCACCATACAATGCAGAAGAACTTAAGGATATTCTTTATCCAAGAGTCACAAAGGTCCTGAATACAGAAAGCTATGAAGAGGCGGCAATCTCACTCTGTGCTGCCATTGGTGCAAGAGAGCACGGTGACGCAAGAAAGGCAATAGACCTGATGAGGATTTCCATTGAGATGGCAATAAGGGAAAGTTCCGACAGGGTTAGTGTTAATCACGTCTACAAGGCTAGAGATACACTGGAAATTGATGTAATCAGGGAAACTGTTAAAACCCAGCCAACGCATTCAAAGATAGTCCTGCTTTCGGTCATTCTATCGGGAGAGAGGCATCCTAATTCAGCAACAACTGGAGAGGTTTCAAGCTTATATGCAGATCTATGCAGGGATATAGGTATTCAACCACTTACCTCAAGGAGGGTTAGTGACTACATATCTGAACTTGAGGATTTTGGAATGATCAATACAACTGTGAAGAGTCTAGGCAGGTATGGGAGAACAAGATATATCAAGATTACTGGCAGGGAAAATGACATTAAGAGATTTATCCTGGAAGATCCTGAACTCGAACCACTTAAGGATATCAGGGGTACCAGGCAGTTCCGACTGGATGAAAATATATAAAAATCAGAGTCCAGATCAGACCTCGATAGTCTGGTCAATTGACATTATCCTTACCTTGCTTGTTGAATTCCTTTCAACTTCCTTCCTGAACTCTTCTGGATTCTGTTCTATGGCTGGAAATGTTCCATAATGCATCGGAATGGCCATCTGTGGCTTGATCATTTCAACTGCTATTGCAGCTTCTTTCGGTGCCATTGTGTAATGTCCCCCTATGGGTAACATTGCAATTTCTGGATGATACATCTTTCCTATCAGTTCCATATCCATAAAAACTCCAGTGTCCCCTGCGTGATACAGTGTTTTCCCATCCATTTCTATGATCATTCCACCCGGATTTCCTGCATACTTCCCCTCATATGATGAGGAATGATATGCCGGAACTGCAGTTATTTTGACCTTGTTTATGGTTACAGATCCGCTGTAATTCAAGTCATGAACTTCCAGGGATTCATCTTTCTCCTTCAATAGCCATGCCAATTCAACCATTGTAACTATGGGTGCCCTGTTCTTCTTTGCAATGAAAAGCGCATCTCCGACGTGGTCTCCGTGACCATGGGTAATAACCACTATATCGGCTTTTACATCTTCTTTCTTCCTTGTTGCCTTGGGGTTTCCCTCCAGGAAGGGATCGATAATTATCCTCTTTGAACCTTCTATCTCGAAACAGGCATGGCTGTCCCATCTAATTTTCAATTTTTCTGACATAATTGTAAATATCTTATTTTCTTAAAAGCTTTCACTTACTGTTACGTTTTTAATATAGTCTATGATACTACTGCGTTTGATTACCATCTACACCATATTGATAGGCCTCATACTTGGAGTTTCAATGGCTGCTCCCCCAGGACCCGTCATGACTGTTATAATGAAGAAATCCCTTGGCAGTGTAAAGGCGGGATTTCTTGTTGGAATGGGGGCCATGACGGCAGATTTAATCCTGTTGATCCTTGTTCTACTTCTGAAAAATTATGTTGATCTAAAAGCGTATGAACCCTTGACTTTTATTTTAGGAGGGTTATATTTTATTTACCTTGCACTTAAAATTCTTCGTGAAGTGATTAATAAGGACGTGGAGAGTAGGTCAGAATCCGGTGCAGATTTGAGTTATTTAAAGGGCCTGTTTACAGGAATTCTGAATCCCATGCAGATAGGATGGTGGCTAACTGCGGGCCTCGGTATTATTGAGGCAGATGGAATTTCACCATTCTACTTCTTCTATATTGGAATAATCGTTTATGTTTATCTTCTATGCCTGGTGATATACAAAACCCATGCAAGATATCAGGAGAAGGTGAGTTTTGTTGTAAACATATTCAGTATTTTTGTATTGCTTGGGTTCGGGTCGTATTTTATCTTCTCATTCCTTATCCTGGAAGGATTTCACTTCTGAGCTTGAATTCATTATCTCCACGGATATTTAGACAAACCTTTTATATATTTTTAAAATGAAGCTATGATAAAAGATGGCACTCAATATTCAGGATTTAAGATTCGGTGAAGAGCTCCTTAAAACCGGCTTCGCAAAAATGACAAAGGGAGGAGTGATCATGGATGTTACCAACGCCGAACAGGCCAGGATAGCTGAAACCGCTGGAGCAGTTGCAGTCATGGCTCTGGAAAAGGTCCCAGCAGACATCAGGGCAGAAGGTGGTGTTGCAAGAATGGCGGATCCGGCTAAGATAAGGGAAATAATTGATGCAGTGTCAATTCCTGTTATGGCCAAGGTAAGGATAGGACATATATCAGAGGCACTTACTCTTGAGGCCCTCGGGGCTGATATGCTTGACGAGAGCGAGGTTCTGACCCCATCAGATCCTTTCTTTCACCTGAACAAGAAGCAATTGAAGATTCCCACTGTATGCGGTGCAAGAAACATTGCTGAGGCAATTAGGAGAATATTTGAAGGAGCTGCAATGGTAAGAACTAAGGGGGAGGCCGGAACAGGTAATGTTGTGGAAGCTGTAAGACACATAAGAATGGTAAACGAAGGAGTTTCTCTGATTAAGGGGATGAACAATAATGATATGGTCAAGGTTGCCGAAACAGCTGCAGACAGCTACCTTAGATTGAGGAAGGATGTCATGCCCAACCTATTCCTGAAAGAAACAAAGATCGATACGGAGGATATATTTTATGGGATGAGCATGAAACAGATACAGGAAGAAATCCTTGGTGTTGTTAAGGATATCAAGAAGCTTGGAAGACTGCCTGTTGTCAATTTTGCTGCGGGAGGTGTTGCAACACCTGCTGATGGAGCACTCATGATGAAACTTGGAGTAGATGGGGTGTTTGTTGGTAGTGGCATATTCAAGTCTCCTGACCCAATAAGGATGGCCAGGGCAATTGTTGAAGCAGTTGAGAATTATGATGATTACAGGATGATAGGCAATGTATCCACTGGTCTGTCTTCTATGGAAGGAAAGGACATAAACGATATTCCTAAAGAACAGAGGTTAGCTGAAAGAGGAATTTAGTTAATGCTCGTAGCCTTTAATTTTTATTATGTTCTCGAAGTTGTAATAGTACTGGTTATATTATTTGTTCTTTCCCAGATTTTCAAACTGTTTGATGTAAAAGGTGCCATAGGAGCTGTTATAATTGGCGCTATTGTTTCCTTCGCAGGGAACATAGACTGGCTCATCCTGTTAATAGTATTTGCATTTTTTTCTCACCTCGCAACAAAATATAGATTTAAGGAAAAGATGAGGTTGAAACAGCAGGAAGGTACGCGAGGAGAGAGGAAGATTTCAAATGTAGCTTACGGTGGAGCAATAGGTGTTGTGATTGCTATTTCTAACCTTATTGTACCATTTAGTTTTCCATTTTTTGTGATGTTTGCAGCAGCATTTGCTGCGATTACTTCTGATACATTTGGATCAGAAATTGGTGTCCTTGATGATAGGACGTACTTGATTACAACGTTAAAGAGATGCGAAACTGGAATAAATGGAGGAGTTTCCATAATAGGAACTCTTGCCGCCTTTCTCGGATCCTTTGTGATTGCCATTTCCTATGTGATTCTAACGCGAAATCTTGATTGGAAACCACTTGT
>JAMDCG010000096.1 GCA_023489425.1 Thermoplasmatota archaeon | reverse complement strand
CTGAGTTTATTGTTTCTTTATTTGTAATAGGGATTATTCTTTTAATTATAAGTTTCATTCTAATTTTACCGACGTCACTGAAGATAAGAAATCTCGCTAATGAAATTGGGGAGGAAGTGAAATTTGCTAAATCATCTTATCTCCTGAAGAAGTTGACAATATATGGTGGAATACAATTGCTTTTTCAGGTGATAATAATTGGTTTTATGGCTTATCTTGTGGTATTCTAAATTTAAAGTGTACCAATTCAAACTTTCCAGAAGAGGGTAGAGAAATGGAATTTCAAGCAGATAGGTTCAATTAATTAACCATAAAAAATCTTATCTCTCTTTGAATGAGATCATAATCATTTTTTCACAATTACGATGGATTTTTTATTAAATATATGTGAGAAATGGCTCAAATATTTCTCAGTTTCATAATTATTAAACTCTGTTCTTTTCATTGTAAAAAGTTGTACAGTTGTAGACACCATACTATGTCTTGACATATTTCCTCCCAAATGCAATAGGAATGCCTTCCAACACATTGTTCTGTACAAATATCAAGGAATAGTGTTATCATTAAGTTTAAGCGATAGCCTTTTCTGTTTAATCCATAAATGAAGGACTTTTGCATAAGAATGTTTGACACTCAATTTAAGAGTCTTTGCTTTGTCCAAAAAGTTTAGCAATTTCCTCACACATCAACCATCACTCTTAGCGCCTTTTCCATCTAAATCACTCTAAAAACTCAGAACGTCATAAAATCCTTATCTAAATAACGTTTTCCAAAACACATTTATAAAAAGCTACAATAACCCCCTATGTTATTCGGAACTCCCTTAAATGAGTTTTTAGTTATAGTACTCGGGGGGATAATTGCAGGTGTGATAGGCTCCCTTACTGGTCTGGGAGGTGGATCTGTGCTTGTTCCGGTTTTAACTCTATTTTATGGTGTACCAATTGATTTTGCCATAGGTGCGAGCTTGATATCGACAATAGCCACTTCTGCTGGGTCTGCCAGTACATACACAAAAAAAGGAATTGCTAATATTAAAATTGGCGTGGGTCTGGAAGTTGCAACAACTCTAGGTGCTGTGGTGGGTGCATTAACCTTCATTTTAGTTACTCGAGAAGATTTGGAGTGGGTTTTATACTTACTATTTGGAATAGTCCTTCTAACTTCCCTCATTCCAACTATACAGAGAGGAAAGTATGAATTTCCAGAGGCAAAAATGCCTGATTTTACAAGCAGGGCATTTCAATTAACTGGAAAATACCACGATGATAGAGCCAAAAGGACTGTAACATATACCGGTGTGAGATGGTGGCTGGGAGAAATAATAATGTTCTTTGCTGGCCTTTTATCTGGGTTACTTGGCATAGGAAGCGGTGCACTAAAAGTTCTTGGAATGGACTGGGCAATGAATCTCCCAATGAAGGTGACCACAACAACAAGTAACTTTATGATAGGGATAACAGCTGCAACAGGAAGCAGTATTTACTGGTACGCTGGTTATATAAGTTTCTTTCTGGCAGCGGCCACTGCAATAGGAGTAGTTGTTGGATCCAGAGTCGGGTCCCACGTACTTATGAGGATATCCAACAAAGAAATAAGATGGATATTCTTTGCAATTCTCTCTTTCCTTGGTATAGACATGCTTTTCAAGGGGTTGAGAGAAGGAAAAATATATCATCTTTCAAGCTTATATTCATTTTCAATTGCCATAGGTGCATCAGTAATTTTGATAATTCTACTATTCTTATATACAAACAGGGGGGTGAAATCAAGTGGAGGAAATATCACAAAAGCTAATTGAAATTGTAAGCGTTATACTAAAGGTAGCAGTCTATCTTAGTATGGGCAGTATAATAGTTGGAGTAGTACTTCTATTCATAAAGAATGGTGCTGATGGTTACTCCCTGAGCACTCTGGCCAATTACAGTAATTACAGTGTTGCTAAAAGTTACTCATCAATAATATTTTCTCCGACGAAAATCCCTGAGGGAATTATTACATTAGATCCACTGGGTTTCATCTCTCTTGGCTTATGGGTTCTGATTTTCACTCCAGTAAGTGTTTTATTTACCTCCCTAGTTGACTATATCTACCAGAAAAACAAACTTTACGTAGTACTTACCTTTCTAGTCCTATTCAATCTGTTTACTGCAATCTTCATAATTCCAAGCTTTGTCCATCTTTGAGGCTAAAAATTAAAGAAAAACATTATTAATTTTATTGAAATAGCCAGTTGATGCTTTATGCTTAAGTTTGATCGTGTCAAGATTCAAGAGGAGGATCCAAAAGAGAGAAGCAAAAGCTTTACTATAGAGCCAATGAAAGAGTATACGACGGAAGAGGCAACAGCTGAAGCATCAAGATGTATTGGCTGCAACATATGTACACAGGCATGTCCCGCTAGTCTTGATATAGGTGCATATATAAACAGTACAGCTGTGGGTGATCCCGCCCAGACTGTAAGAATTGTTTTTGAGAATCTACCATTCCCTGCAATAATAGGGAGGGTTTGTACGCATAATTGCGAGGATATATGCGTGATGTATGACACCGGTGGACCACTTGCTATAAGGCATTTAAAGAGATACGCGGCAGACCAATTTGATGATTATGGAAAAATATTAAATGTAAAGAAGAGGTCATTCATAAATAAGAGGGTTGCAGTCATAGGTGCAGGTCCAGCAGGATTAAGCGCTGCATACTATTTATCAATTCAAGGAGTAAGGGTAACTGTCTTCGAGTCACTGCCCGTTATGGGTGGGTTCATGAGAGTTGGAATTCCACGTTATAGACTCCCATTTGAAGTTATTGAAAAGGAAACTGGTTATATAACCTCAAATGGAGTTGAGGTTAAATTAAATACAAAGGTTGGAACGGATATCACATTCAAGGAGATCCTGAATAGTTATGATGCAGTATTTCTTGGGGTAGGTACACATAAACCAAGAATGACCGGTACAC
This sequence comes from Thermoplasmatota archaeon, assembly GCA_023489425.1. Next base: position 9,848 of record JAMDCG010000096.1, on the reverse strand, counting down.
CAGGTAGCGATGCAAATAATCTAATGCATGCAACAGAGTTTCTTAGAAGAACAGCGCTGGGTGAAAAGTTACCGGTGGGCAATAAGGTAATTGTGATAGGTGGTGGATTTACAGCGAACGATGCAGCAAGATCATCACTTAGACTGGGGGCCAATGAGATAAATATAATGTACAGAAGGAGAGAGGTAGATCGTCCTGGTTACCCTTCAATGAATGCAGATGAAGAAATGGAAGAATCTCTTGGTGAAAGTGTAAATTATATGTGGGAAGTGACCCCTTTTGAATACGTGAAGGAAGGGGATAGAATAGTTCAGGTCAAATACTGGAAAAACCAGATGGTTCAGGATACAGGTGGTAGAGCCAAACCTGTACCACAGAAGGAAAAGACATTCACGATGGATGTGGACTTTGTGATTGAGGCAACAGGCCAGGAAACAGACTTCTCATTTCTGGGTGAGGAATATGCAAGGCAGCTACGCTTAACCCCTCATGGAGGAATAATTGTGGATCAGAGGGGAATGACAAGCATAGAAGGTGTATTCTCAGGAGGAGATTCCACCAACATGACCCACGATCTGATCAGCGCAGTTAGAGATGGAGACATCGCAACACTCGGAATTTTGGACTATCTTAATCTTATGGACAAGGTAAATGAAGAATACCTGCCACTCCTTGACAGATGGAAAAAATTCTCCCCTATGGCTGCAAAACTTGCCTACGCAGATAGAGTAAAATAAAAAATCAACAGCCTCTATTTAACACTTTTAAGAGGAAATAGATTGCATGGAGATAATCTTAGGGTAACAGCGACAATGTTTTTAATCTTCTATGTTTCTCTTCCGTCATAATGAATGCCAATCGCAGGATACTGGTAATTGGATCGCCAGGTTCAGGAAAATCAACATTTTCAAGAGAATTATCAGAAATAAGATGCATTCCAATATACCACCTTGATAAAATATTCTGGAAGAGTGGATGGAATCCAATACCAGAGGAAGAATTTAAAGATAAATTGATAAAAATACTGAAAACTAATGAATGGATAATGGATGGAAATTATTCACAAAATCTGGTCATGAGAATGAAGTATGCACAGACAGTTATATTCCTGGATATACCATGGATATTGTGTACATTGAGGGTTATTAAGAGGAACATTCATAACAGACACAATACCAGGAAAGACATTACAGAAGGTTGTGAAGAAAAATTTGATCATGATTTTTATGAATTGCTAAAATTTATCAGACATTTTCCAAAAACAGATAGGGTTAAAATAATAAAACTGCTGGTAGTCAATGCATATGAAAAAGAAATCATCATCTTCAGCAATTCAAAATCCGTGAAGCAATATCTTAAAAAAATAAAGAATGAGGAAGAAACATCAAAGATAGTTAAAGTTGCCTGATCACTCACTCTACTGATATATGATCAAATCCGGTATAGGGTATCAGCGCTTTTGGAATTTCTATTCTGTTTTCCGTTGAAAAGTTCTCCATTATGGCCACCATGATTCTTGTAGTGGCGATTGCCGTTCCATTGAGAGTGTGTACAAACTGATTGCCATCAGGCGTCCTGTATCTAATATTGAGAGATCTTGCCTGGTAATCTGTGTCATTTGAGATTGAAGCAAGTTCTCTGAATTTACCCTGATGAGGGAACCATCCTTCTATATCATACTTCTTTGCTGCAAGACTTCCAAGTTCACCAGAACAGACGTTTATTACCCTGAAAGGAATTTCAAGGCTCTGCAATAAATCCTCAGTGTTCTTTAGCAATTCCTCAAGGTAGTCCCAGGAATCCTCAGGCTTGCAGAATATGAACTGTTCGACTTTCTTGAAATAATGGACCCTAAATATGCCTTTTGTATCCTTTCCATGTGCTCCTGCTTCCTTTCTGAAGCATGGAGAGAAACCTGACACCTTTAAAGGCAGTTCATTTTGATCAAGAATCTCGTTCATTAGCATTGCAGCTATGGGATGCTCAGAGGTGGAAATAAGATACAGGTCCTCCCCTTCTATCTTATAAACGGCTTCATTAAACGTCCCTTCATCAGTAGCCTTCCATATGGAATTTCCATTGATCATAGGTGGTGGTTCCACTATTGAGAAGCCTCGCTGGCCAATGAAATCTATAGCATAGTTAACCAGTGCAAGCTCCAGTTTCACCAGTTGATTTCTGGAAATGTAAAATCTTGCACCGGATATTTTACCTGCTCTTTCAAGATCCACAAGATTCATTCGCTCAGAAAGATCAATATGGCTGTATGTATTTTCTATAATTTCATATTTTCCAGAATTTTCAGTAAATTTGTTAAATTCATCTAAACTGTCCCTCCTCACTTTAGCATTTCCTGAAAATTTTATAAATTTGCTGTTTTCATCTCCAAAACATATGGGTACAGATTCATCCAGTAGATTTGGGATTCTGGATACTGTTATATCTCTTTCTTTCTCGATTTCAGATTGCTCACTTTCCAGTAACTTCAGTTCCTCGTTTAATTTCCTTACATCGTCCTTTATTGATTCTGTTTCCTCACCATTTTTAACTTTTCTGGATACATCCATGCTGAGGGAATTTCTCTGTTTTCTCAGTTCATTAATTTTTTTAACGTTATCTCTCCATTTTTGATCCAGTGAAAAAAATCTTTCAATAAGACCCTGATCCCCCCCTCTTCCCTTGAGAGATTTGATGTATTGTTCAGGATCCTCTCTTAGCCTTTTTATGTCAATCATAAAACAAGGAAATATAAAGGCTATATTAACATTGCATCATATTCCAGTTCATTCTTACTAAATTTCAGTCATCATGCCGTAAATATACAGAATGCTAAGATTCACCAAAGATCTTATGTCGTGGAGTTGATTCAAGTATTGACTTCCCATAGTCTACAGTTTTTTCATAATCCATTGTTCTGAGGAAAGCTTCAAATGATTTTTTGTCTTTCCATACCGTATATATCATATATTCTTCAGGTTTCTTAACCTCTCTATATAGTTTACCTTCAAGAAATCCATTATCTCCATTTTCCAGGATTTTTACAACTCCATTGAATCTTTCTTCGAAATCTGCCTCGTGACCCTTCTTGACTTTATAGTAGAGGCCAACATTTATCATAGTTCACTATTTTGTTACATTATATATAAATTTTTTATTTCTAGAATCTATTAAAAAGAATAGATTCAATTTGAACTCTCTCTAAAATTACTCTATGTATCCGCAATCCTCCCTGTCACATCTGAAAAATTTGATTTCGCCGTTATCATTGTAAACAGGCTCAAGTTTTCCACTGTTGCATTTTGGGCAAATATAAGTGTACTCATTGGTTTTATGGGAAAACAGAACCTGATATATAGACTCAGCGGAGAGGTATCTTGCGAGGTCTGTAATTGTCACCATCCCGATTATATTATTATTTTTGTCATAGACAGCGCATCGGGTAAGTGCATTTTTCGATAGAAAAGCAGCAACATCCTTAACATCAAAATCTGAGGATACCTGTGGAATATGATGACGCATTATGTATTTCACTTTAAGGGAATCTGGTTTTACATTTCTCTGTATAAAACGTCTTAATAGACTTCTCTCGCTAATCATTCCAACATATTTGCCATCAGCATCAACTGCCATTAAGCCATAAACATGATTCTTATTCATCAACGCAGATGCATCAAAAACTGTTGCATCTTCACTTATGGTTTGTATATTTTTATCAACAATTTTTCCAACCTTCATAATACAATAAATGTCGTATTAGATAAAAATATTACTGAAATGAAAAATTTAAAAGAATTATCCGGCTTTTATAGCTTGCTCAGAGTAATAGGATCTTCTTCCTCACGGCTCTGGGACCAGGAATTTATTTCCCTGCTCCTGGCACTGTATGGACTATCGTCATACTGTGAATATCCTCTTCCTAGGGGTCTAAGTTCCTCCCTTTCTTCCGGTCTTATATCATAATTTCTTCCAGCAGGAATTCTGAATCTTCCCTGCTCCTTTGCAGTAGTGCTCATAGTGCCTCCCAAAAATGACGTCGAATTGAAGATTATTAGACTGCTTGGAAGTATGAGACCCATAGACATCAGCACACCATTAAAGGTTTCAGTGTAAACTATGAGATTTGAATATGCTGCAAGTGGTGCCTTCGAAAATGCATAAATTCCATCCTTCAAATAGTAGCCGGCAAAACTAACCGCCTGTAATCCAGTAGAGATCATATAAAGGGACACGAATATAATGACTGCGGACATAATAAGCGAAACTTCCATGGCATTCCTTGCACTGCCTGATTTCCGTCCAACTACGTAACCTGAAAGAAGCGGTCCCCCTATGGGTATCCACCAGAGTAGAGCTATGGCTATTATGGAAGTCAAAAATCCATTCCTGATCTCATTTGCCTCTTTTTTACCGCCAAGATCAATCTCTGCCCTGCTGCCACGTAATTTGTTTGGCTTACCGATGGCTGACACTCGTCGCATACATAACTGACATCATGAAAGTATATTAATTTTATGTTTACAAAAAATAATCATTCATCCATCTGGTGAAGGCCTATGATCGACTGTACAAATCTTTCACCAGATGTTATGTAACCTGCGATAAAAAACCAGATCAGCAGTATGTTAATTGGGGTAAAGTCAATGTAAAAGTTATAACTGAATGGGAAAATTATCTCTATAATTAAAATTACCAGCATCAACACTAATCTGTCAGCTCTTCCAAGAACCCCACCATAGTTTCTCTTTAAGCCTAGGGCCTGAGCCTGAGTGCCAAGATAACTTGTCATGAAAACACCACCTAAGGCCAGAATCCCTATGTATATATTGCCGTAAAGTGAAAAAGCGAAACCTGTTATCAAAGCTATATCTGAATATCTGTCGAAAGTGTGATCGAGCATGTCTCCAGCTTTGGAACTGATATTCTTCTTTCTCGCAACAAAACCGTCGAGTGCATCCAGTGTTGATGAAAGAAGTATTAGGATAAAAGCAAGGATAAGAAAGTAGGATGAAATTATCCTTCCACTGATTGCTATAAAAACACCCGCAAGAACGGCAAACAGGAAAGAAACTTCAGTTAAGGTGTTTGGGTTAAATCGCATGAAGGGCTTACTTAGTTTTTCGAGGATCGGATTAACAGTCCCTCTCATTGAATCAAGTGCCATTGTGCTTCATCTCCATTTTCCTGATAAAGTTAACTGCATCAACCAAATTCTTACTCTCTTTATTATCATCTGTATTCAATCTCAGTATCCTGTTCCGTGGATAGTTTTCGGTGCATTCATACCCAATACAGTCACTCATAAGACAGTCCATGTTTTCTGTAATTTTTTTCCTATTGTAACCTCTTTCCATCAATCTTTTTTCCAGAACTTCGGGTGAACATTCCATCAATATTACTGCAAAGGAAGGTAACAGGTGAGAATAATGGGAATCAAGTATTTTTCCCATGTCTGATCTTATCCACTGTATAAGACAATCAAGGTCGACCTCATCATTTTGAGTACAACCAACCTTAATAGAAAATTTGTTCAGATCTATAACTTCATAACCGCTACTTGCAAGTAAATTACAGAGAGTGCTTTTTCCAGTGCCTGGAACTCCAGTTACGGAAATATTAAAATTCATATTCATTGCTCCTGAAAGATGCATTCTCAAGTTTCCACGGCATGGAAAGATGTCTCCTTGCATAGGCTGGCGGTTCTAACTTCATTGTCATTCTCTGGTAATTGGTTTTCACGTATTCCGGTTCCATTACATTACCACACTTAATACACCTGTATTTTAGTGATCCAATGTTCGACGTCCTTGAACCACATCTACTGCATAATGGTGACCTTCGTTCGTATATGATGGAGGGGTGAATCAGCTCAAGTTTTTCAATCTTAATTGTTCCTTTAGCATACGAACCAAATAATTTCACGTGATCTCCAATCTCTAATTTTTCAAGTTCATCTCTGAAACCCTTTGAGGGCTCAAATGCAACTGCCTTAATATCAGTAACTCCATATTTAATTCCAAAGAACAGGTGTCCCCCCTCCTTCCTTAGAGGCAATTCATTTACATAGCCCGTAATCTCATAGGATGAAAGTTCCCTTAACTCCATACCTGATTCCAGCCTTAAAATATGATCGTCCGTTCCCTGATTGGTAGCAAATATCATGTAATTTCTATCAAAATCTGGAAATCTTGAATTGATTTCTTCCTGTATCTGAATCAGGTCATCAAATACAAGTCCCCTTATTCCATAAATAACTGGTGTTCTATCCTTTGGAAAAAGGCATACCTTTCCTTCTTTCATTTCCATATTGTTGAATGTACTGTCATAAGATTCCGCAATTTTTCCAATGGTTGTCTTAACCATGTCATCCACATACCCTCCCCTTGGATATTTGTAGTTAAGTAACTCATAGGTTGTCCTATTTCTATCCCACGCTATGGAAGAAACAGCGCCAATGATACCTCTTCCACTTCCTATCTTACGATATATTGAATCAGTTTTCTTCAAAATTTCTTCTATGTAATCCATTGGGATATCGCGTTCAAGTGCATTCCTATAAATGTCGGTGTCAAATTTTTTGTTAGAAAAAACAATTCCAGGGTTTGTATTTGTTTGATTTTTCTCATAATATTCCTCAACAATGCCAACAACCTGTTCTATCATTGAGTTATCATAGGTTTTAGGAAAATCCGGCTCCATTTCATTGTTTTGCAAACCTAGTGAAATCTTCTTACCATCGGACTTACCAATTACTGTTTTAGTTTCTTCTGTTCTATTTCCAATTCTGATGCTGAGTGCACCATTCCCTCTTGTCTTATATTTCAGGTTTGGATTTAATCTAACAAGTCTTGGAAGCGAAATTACTCTATCTGCAAAGGTAGAAACTATTCTAAAGGCTATGTAAGTAGTGCAACCGGCGTTTCTGGAATCTGTATCATCTATGCCTATCCACATTCAGGTGCCAAACCTCCTTTTCCTGGTCTGATATGATCTCACGGCCCTCAGGAAATCTAGTTTTCTAAGTTCTGGCCAGAAAACATCGGAAAAGTAAAGCTCAGAATAAGCACCCTGCCATAAAAGGAAGTTTGAAACCCTTTCCTCCCCACTTGTTCTAAGGATCAAATCTGGGTCAGGGATAGTTCCATCATAGAGATATTTCCTGAAATTCTCTTCAGATATATCCTTCATTTCGATCTTACCGGATTTGTATTCTTCTGCTATCTTCCTTATGGCCTCTATTATTTCTTCTCTTCCCCCATACGCAACAGCAATATTGAGCTTATATCCGTCATAGTCTTTTGTCGCATCTTCGACTTTCCTGATAGAATCCTGCAGGAATTTTGGAAGCGTATCAATGCTACCAATAATTTTTACCCTTATCTTATTTTTCAGGACTCTCTCATCGCTTATAAGATTCAGAAGTGAATTGCTGATCAGTGTGAAGAGGAATCTTACCTCATCATTGTCCCTCTTGAAATTTTCAGTGGAAAACGCGTAAACTGTAACTACTCTGGTTCCTATTTCCATGCACCATTCAAGGACTTCTTCAAGTTTTTCCTTACCCTTCACGTGACCAAGATTAGAATCCATTCCATGAGAACTGGCATACCTTCTGTTTCCATCTGTTATTATTCCCACATGATACGGTATATTTCCATCTTTCTTTATCTGCTCCAGAAGTACTTTTTCATATATTTCTTCTGTCAGATCTCCTATCTTTCTGCTAAGGCTCATGTCGGGTCCCTCCTGTACTGAAGGCTGTACATGGACTTACTCTTAGAATATCCATGAACGACTCTCTTGGTTTCCAGAAACATCCCTTTGCTGATAAAATATTCCATCTTTTCCTCTATTGTCTCCTGGTCTTCCACCATATAAATATTTAATCTTCCCCCATCAGTCAATGATTCTATTATTTCATCAAGGGATTCGTATTGATTTACAGGATTATTCATAATAATTCTATTGAATGGTTTTAATTCTTTTATAATTTTATAAGAATTTCCTTCATAAACTTCAACATCTGATAGAAGTTTATTGATAGACAGGTTATACTTCAGTAATTCCACTGCATCACTGTTTATGTCGCATGCTACAATTTTGCATTTAGTCCTTTTAGCTATATTAAGGCTGAAAGGGCCTATTCCAGCGAACATATCAAAAATATATTCTCCATCTGTAACATTCCTTGAAACCAGATACCTTTCAGTTGATAGTCTTGGTGAGAAATAGGCTTTCTTCACATCAACCTTCATTATAATGTTGTTCTCCCTGTACATTGTTAGAGGGTTATCTTCTCCATATAGAAGTTTAAGATCCCTGAGTCTGGTTTCGCCCTTTATCCCCATGTCAAGATATATGGTTCTAATGTTTCCCTTTGATTTCAATATGAACTGCACCATGAAATCATGATCAATCCTCTTTCTTTCGTGAATGATTGCTATGTCTCCTATAAGATCAAAGGAACCTGCATGGCCCTGTGGCATTATTTTCATTTCTCTGGGCTCGCATTCAATTACTATATTCTCTTCTTTCTCCACATTTCTGCTGACAGGAATGAGGATGTATTCCCCATCCCTTTTTATTTCAAATTGTGGCAAAAAAAAGTCTAGTTTTTTCAGCCTTTCTAAAGCTTTCTGGGCTCTTTCCTTCTCTATCCTTACGTGAATAACCTCACTCAGAAGAATCACCCATAGTTTTAGCGCTTTTTATTATATTTTCCGCCAGAGTTTTTGAAAATCCCCTGAGTATTGCTATACTCTGAATGGTTGATTTTGCAATATCTGACGGTTTTTTAAATCCATTCTCATAGAGTCTTCTTGCCCTGACTCTCCCAACTCCTGGAATTGAAATGAGAGACATTATATCATCCCTCACACCTTCTTTCAATCTCAAACTCAATACATCCAGTGGATAGGAAAGTTCCCTTCTGAACTCTGCTGCCAATCTGGAAGCAGCCATTACTATCCATTCAGCAGAGGATTTTCTGGATTCTATATCTCCAGATCCCACAGAGTATTTCTCCTCAATCTCATATATGGGAACTTCATTGATCCAATCCAGTAGGAGCATAGCAGTTTTTCCTGCAGCCATATCATCCTCATCCTCAGGGTTTTCTGAAATTTCATCAAAAAAGGCACTCAGTGATTCATAATCATCCCTGTTTACAAACAATGTAAATATATCCGGTGTTTTGCATATATTATAAAGAATTCTGGCAACGGACATCTCTTCTTCATTTTCCTCAAACATATCCACTATAATTTTAGCAGTCTCCGGATCTATATACAGATTTGCAGTTATAGTTCCAAGTTTTTCTGCCTTCAGTATCTGTCCCTTGGTCTCAATGAAACCATAATTCTCCAGATAGCCTGTAACCTGATCTACGTAATCCTTCAGTGTACCCTTTCCATTCTGAGATGCATACAGTGTTGAGTCGAAGAATGTGTAAAGTGAATCTAAGGTTGTACAGAAGTGGTTACTTATTAATGCAAGGGTGTTGAATCTAACGATCTTCTCCTTTCCCATTGCCGAAACCACGGGCTCAACTCCATTTTCAAACAGATCTTTAACCTTATCAATGGCCCCCTGGGAAGGGCAGTAAATATAAGCCTCACCATGATCATCATATTTTGGTCTGCCAGCCCTTCCAAGCATCTGTTCTATTTCCATATTTGAAATGTATGAGGAATAGCCATCAGAAAATCTTGTTAAATCCCTGATTATAACGGCTCTTGCCGGAAGATTAATACCTGCGGCAAGTGTTGGCGTTGAAGTTATGACCTTTATTCTTCCGCTCTTGAAGTTTTCTTCTACAAATGTTCTGATTCTAGTATTTAGACCAGCATGAT
>JAMDCG010000087.1:10545-12869 GCA_023489425.1 Thermoplasmatota archaeon | reverse complement strand
TATGTGATAAAAAAATTTATTACTATTCTAATTATAGGGGTTCGAAGCGGGTGTGGTGTAGCCTGGTAACACGCGAGCTTGCCAAGCTCGTGCCTCGGGTTCAAATCCCGGCACCCGCATAGTTGTTAAGCTACCGTATGATTTAGTTAGTTTTCTAAATTGTTTTATCACATAACAAACTGAAAATTTTAAAATTAATTTATCAAATGTAGTATACTGCTGAATAAGGAATAATAAGTTATGGACTGGATAGAAGAGAAATAACAAACAAAATAAATTACTATTTCTCATACAATAAAAGAGATATCTAAGGATTTCCGATTTATTTATGGCAAATTTTGAGTTATTATGCTATCACTTATAAATTGAAAAGTTTCGTTTCGCTAGGTTTCTCACTAAAGAGTTACAATTTTAATGATTAATAAAAAACTATTACTAGTGTTTTATCAGTGAATTGAATGGAATATCTTATAAAATGTTTTATATATAACTTTTATTAAATTTTTATATTTTAATATAACATTATAGGCTCGGCCGTCATGATATATTATGTATAAAAAACATAATAATAAAATTATAAAAAAGAATATAATTTTTAGCAATTGCAGTCTCCTTAATACTAATGGTATCATCGAGCCTGTATGTGATTGATCAGTCGAATGGCTTTACAGGCACTAATGTTACTGGTACACCATATGTAGCATCTGGACTTTACAACGTCACCTTCACTGAGTCAAATCTTGCCAGTGCTGTACAGTGGAACGTATCCCTTGGTGAAACAAGCCAGGTTTCTACAACAAGCACTATTAGCTTCCATGTTTCTAATGGAACTTATTCGTTTATTGTTGCGAATATTTCAGGATATACTGCATCACCCAATACAGGAAGTATTAAGGTGATTGGATCAGCTGTAAATGAAAAAATAACCTTTGCTTCCATGAAGCCGGTATCCTTAGCTCCAGTTGAACTTGGAACTGCAGCACAGTATACAATACTTGCCAAAACTGGAATATCCACAACTGGTACGACAGCAATAACTGGAAATATAGGTGTAAGCCCTGCGGGAAGCACATACATAACCGGATTCTCACAAACTCTCAGTTCCACAGGACAGTATGCAACGTCAACAATGGTTAGTGGAAAAATATATGCAGCAACCTACTCCTCTCCAACACCATCTGATCTCACAACAGCGGTGGGTGACATGCAGACAGCATACACAAACGCAGCAGGAAGAGTTAATCCAGGATACGTAAATCTTGGTGCTGGAAACATTAATGGAATGACTCTTGTACCTGGGTTGTACAAATGGGGGACTGGGGTCTACATATCAACAAGTATTACCTTAACTGGTAATGCAAGTTCCGTCTGGATCTTCCAGATCTCTGGAGGATTAACCTTCGGCAACGGTGCCCACATAATAATGAAAGGAGGGGCAGAGCCACAGAACATATTCTGGCAGGTTGCTAGCGGAGCGTCAATAGGCACTGGTGCCTCATTCTATGGTATAATTATGTCGCAGACAGACATAACAATTGCAACTGGTTCCACCATGACTGGACCTGCACTTGCCCAATCGGCAGTGACCCTAGAAGCTGACACGATTTCAGCACCATCATCTTTGTTAAACGTTACACAAAAGAACTTTGATGTGACATTCACTGAAATAGGTCTTTCGACCGGCACTCCATGGAATGTAACATTAAGTGGGGAACTCCTTAAATCAACAACATCTACAATAATATTCACTGAGCCAAATGGAACGTATTCCTATATGGTTTCTTCAAACACAACAGACAGTATACAACCATCTACTGGAACAGTTTCCGTTAATGGAGAGCATGCATATCCGGCGGTCATGTTCTCTCCAGCAACACAGAAAACATACAGTGTAGCTTTTACTGAAACAGGACTTCCATCAGGAATGCAATGGGGGGTTTCCATGAATGGAGCTATGACTACATCAGTCAGCTCTGATATTAGTTTTGCTTTGCCCAATGGAACTTACTCTTATACTATAGAATCCCCAGCAAACTATGGAGCATCACCCCATAGCGGATCAGTTGTTGTAAGTGGAAAAAGTGCAAATGTATCAGTTACATTCACATTAATGAAATACACTGTAACCTTTACTGAAACTGGACTTCCATCAGGAATTACATGGTATGTGAATTCCACCCAAATTGGATTCTCTGGTGCACAATCTGGATCAAGTTATTCTATTGACCTTACTAACACAACCTATTCATACACTGCAAGTTCAAACGATAAGTCATACCATCAAATAAATGGTACTTTTTCAGTGAGTGGACATAGCGTTTCTG
>JAMDCG010000087.1:4560-9919 GCA_023489425.1 Thermoplasmatota archaeon | reverse complement strand
TTCCCCCAAGATATGAAAGGATGATCATTCCAATTATATATATTGGAATCCAAATGGAATTTGACAGATTAAGGTTCTTGAAGTTCTTTATATACGCCTGATATAGAAAAACAATAGATCCTGCGAGTGTTGCTCCTAAAGCGTAAAGAGTTGTCGGGTAGGTTGACCAGTAAATCAAGTATGTAGCTATTACAAAAGCGACCAGTGACCAGAATGTTGCATAGGGTATTTTGAATGGTCTCTCCAGATTAGGATATAGTCTTCTAAGCACGGGCAAACTCAATGAGGCTACAGCGAAATTTGCCACTGCAGCAACAACCACGAAATTCACGAGGGCATACCATGATGGTAGTGGTAAAAGGAAGATAATTGACATTACTACAATTATTACCAGAGAGAACACCGGTGCACCATGCTTAGTAGTATATTTCAATTTTTCTGGAAGAGCATCCTCTTCGGCATATCCAAACAATATCCTACTTGCTCCTGTAAGATAAACACCAAGGGTTCCACCAGGAGAAAATATGGCGAATACAAAGAATATAATTATTAAGATCGAAAGTAACCCTGCCACAGAAGGACTTACGTAGGATAAGTTGCTTTTCATTATATCTGCCAGTGGAGACCCAAGAGTTGAAATGTGTGCCCAGTCCCCTGCCTTGATTCCAAAGCCCTTGAAGTTTACTGCTCCTATCATTACCACAGCCATTCCTATGTATAGAAGACTTTGTATGGCAAGAACTGCGCCTATTATTTTAGGCATAGATTTTTTTGGGTTTTTTACTTCTCCTGCCATATCAGCAACCTGCCTGTAACCTCCAAAAGAGAATAAAATTCCCGAGGCAGGTATTGCTATAAATATTCCTCCAAAAGAAGTTGCAAATTTTGGAGTCGTAAAATTGGCTGGATGAAAGATGAATATAGGTAATATGACAATAAAGGCAACTACAATTCCTACTTTTACCCATGTTAGGATATTATTAAAGGCTGAAAATTTTCCTATTCCTACCATGTTCAGGAAGAAGAATCCCAGCAATAGAAGCACTGAAAGTAATATACCGTAACCAGTTAGAACACCTGTAGTTGAGTTATACAGGAATGGAAAGTAGAAAGATGCATAAGTTGATACAGCCACAGCCTCAATGGCTGGAATTGTAGCGGCCCATATTAGCAGAGCCCAGCCTGACAAAAATCCTCCATATGATCCGTACGAATAATATGCAACCCTTGCACTTATCCCAGACCTCGGAAACATGGCTGAATATTCTGCAAATGGGAGAGTAACTAGGACAATGAAAACTGCCGTTATAATCCATGAGATTATATCTGCTGGTCCCGCATAGACTAGACCTCCAGCAGCAGCAAACAAAATTCCCGATCCTACTGCACCTCCTACTCCGAACATTATTGCCTGACCGGTTGTAATTCCTCTTTTTAAGCCTGTTTTTGTTGTTTCATAATCATCACCTGATGTTATTCCCGTGTCATTTTCCATAGTATTCTATAGACATCATATTACAAAAGTTTTATTCATATGTAAGTTATATATATTACATTACTTTAGATTTAATATCAATTAAATTTAGAATAATGCGTACGTAATCTTTAAAAAATAATAGTAATCAATAAATATTCAATAAATATGGAACTTAAGTGATCTAAAATGTTATTTTTATCTGATGAAGTAGCTAATATTAGAAAACATAATCACTCAGACCTTAATTTCTCATTAAATGGAGATAAGTTTCCACATATAAGCACCTTCGGTGACCAAATACTTGAATCTGAAAGAACCGATTACAACAGGATATTCAAACTTGTTAAGAAAAGCGTAAAGAATATTCTAGGGAAGGAACGAACTGGTTTGGGATATGGAACTTAAGTGATCTAAAATGTTATTTTTATCTGATGAAGTAGCTAATATTATAAAACATAATCACTCAGACCTTAATTTCTCATTCAATGGAGATAAGTTTCCACATATAAGCACCTTCGGTGACCAAATACTTGAATCTGAAAGAACCGATTACAACAGGATATTCAAACTTGTTAAGAAAAGCGTAAAGAATATTCTAGGGAAAGAACGAACTGGTTTGGGGTTAGCCCTATCAAACCTCCCAAACACCATAGGTGCCTACTGGCAACTTGGAGGAAATTATATAGTTCTCAATGAAACTATAGTTGGGTATATGCGTTCAGCCACTCAATCAACAAAAGAATTTAATTCATTCCTCTTCACAGTTCTTGCACATGAATACATTCACTCTGTTGGATATGTTGATGAGATGGAAGCAAGGAGAATGACAGCCTTTGTAACAAAGATGACCTTTGGAGAGGATCATATTGCAGCTAGAATTGGAGCCTCTGACCTGTGGCACCTTTATCCCAGCCTTCTTCTCTTACCCAGTGGAGACGGAAGCAAAATGAAGATTGTAAATAATTTTGACTCTGATGCCACTTCTTATATTACATAATTGCTAATATCAGGTTAATTATATCACATTATGAAACTGGATAATTTTACTTTTAAGAACAGAATTGAAAAGCTAAGAAGGAAAATGGATGAGGCTTCAGTTGAGGCTTTTCTAATTCCTCCGGGTGCAAATTTCACCTACTTCACGGGAATGGAAGCTGAATCAATGGAGAGACTGACTCTCCTGATTGTAGATGCCGACAATTTTACAGTCGTCTGTCCTTCTTTAATGAAGGAACAGATAATTGAAGAAACCCCTATAAGAAATATATTATCATGGAACGATGATGATAATCCATATAATATGACCAGTGAACTGATAAGCAGATTTAAGAATATTGCAGTTGAAGGAGGACTCCAGTTCTTTCATTTATACGAGATGAACAGGGTTCTAAAGAAAGAGTTACAATTAAAGGATGATATACTTACAGAGCTGAGGATCAGGAAGGATGAGAATGAATTGATGGCTATAGGAGAGGCAGTCAAACGGTCTGAAAAATCTCTTGAAGCATCCCTGGAAAAACTTATTCCTGGAATAACGGAAATCCAGTTCTCAAGGATACTCGAAAATGAATTTTTCAATCAAGGACTGTCTAGAGTTGCCTTTTCTACAATTGTATCTTTTGGAAAAAATGCTGCAATGCCTCATCATTCTCCGGATAATACAAAAGCAAAACTGGGAGACTCAGTGGTTATAGATTATGGTGGGAAATATGAAGGTTATGCTTCTGACAGCACCAGAACTTTCTTCCTTGGTGATCCTGGTGAAAAGATGCTTGACGTATATGAAACTGTTAAGCAGGCTAATGAAGATACGAGAAATATGATAGGAGAGGATACAACATATGCTGCAATGGATAGCAACGCAAGAAACATAATTGAAAGTAAGGGTTACGGGAAATACTTTATACATAGACTGGGTCATGGGCTAGGACTGGAAGTACACGAGGAGCCATACTTAATTCCAAAAAATAATTACAGAGTTCTGAAAAATTCTGTTTTTACAATAGAACCTGGAGTGTACATTGAGAATCTGGGAGGTGTCAGAATTGAAGATACAAATTACTTTAATGGAAGCAAATGTGTTGCGTTCAACTCAATGTCAAGAGAATGCGTAATTTTATGAAGAAATGATAGATAAAACTTAATGGATTTCGCTGTCTCGAGTTAATTACAACAAAATACAACCCTGAATCCATATGCCTCAATTTTGGAATTTGACAAGGTATTATCCGTACTGCTCACAATTACATCACCCTTTATGTGATTAATATTTACTGACTTGCCTGAAAGATTGAAAAAGCATAACAATTTACTATTTTTATCAATGAAATAATTTATAGTTAATACTTCTCCAATCAATTTTGCCTCAAATCTAACTCCATAGCCAAGTTTATATTTCTTTCTTATGGCTATCAACTGTTGATAAACTCTCAAATATTCCAGATTCTCATTATTATTCAAAACTCCCCAGCTTAATTGCGATTCGTGAAATGCCTCATATGAGTTAGGTGCTGGTATATCTACATTGCCTGTGAAATATGAGAATTCTTCATTTCTTCCCTTTCTAACAATGTCTGCAAAGGTAGCATCATCTGTATCAATGAAGAACCAGAAATGATCTTTCGAGAAGAACTCTTCTCCCATGAATATCATAGGAACATAAGGTGACAAGAGACATATTGCCCCAAATAGCAATGATTTTTCTTTTCCGTAGTAGCTGCCATTACGATCTGAATTCTTACGGTTTCCTACCTGATCATGGTTTTGAGAGAATACTATTAATTTGCTAGGGCTTATCTGTTTACCTCTCACACCCCTTGTTCTTTTCAAAAACATGGAATATTCCCCGCGATAAACAAAACCACTTTCCATGGCCTTCAGTATTTGCCATGAATGCCCATAGTCAGAATAATATCCCTGGCCTTCTCCTGTCAGATATGAATGGATAGAGTGATGAAAATCGTCACACCATTGAGCGTCCATTCCAAAGCCACACTGGTCGATGCTAGATATGGTGAGTGGATTGTTTGCATCACTTTCTGCGATCAATATTGGTTTCTTATTACTATTCTCAAAATATTTGTTAACATCTGCCCTGAGTTCCTTAAGAAAATGTACTGGGGAATTATCATAAATACCATGAATTGCATCGAGCCTGAGTCCATCAAATCCAAAAAAGTCTAGCCAGTATACTGCATTTTGAATATAGAAATTTCTCACATAATCTGACCATTGACCATCAAAGTTCATGGCATTTCCCCATGGACTTTTATATTTATCTGAAAAATAGGGTCCAAAACTATTTAATACGTTTCCTCTTGGTCCAGCATGATTATAGACAACGTCAAGAATTATGGAAATGCCCCTTGAATGGACATCCTTTACTAATTTGATCAGTTCTGATATACTGCCATAGGAATTCTGGACAGCGTAAGGGAACACACCGTCGTAGCCCCAGTTTCTTCTTCCCTCAAACTGCGCTATTGGCATTAATTCTATTACATTAATTCCAAGTTTTTCAAGATGGTCTAGTTTTTCCTTGATCCCTGCAAAATTACCTTTTTCGCTGAAAGTACCTGTATGTAATTCATAGATAACCGCGTTCTTGAGATCTATATTAATGCCAGTGTCCAGATTATTTTTGAAGTCTAAATCGACTATGGTGCTATAACCATAAACTCCATTCACTAGATACTTTGAAGCAGGATCTGGTAATCTTTCTCTTCCATTGAGTATTACGCTGTATTCCTTATATTCTTCCCTGAAGCTTGAAGAACCTTCCCATATACCATAGTCATTTCTCCTCAATTCCATAAGTTTCTGATCATCTATTTTGATCTCAACTTTTTTTGCAAAAGGTGCCCATACTGTTGCAAGTAGTTC
>JAMDCG010000087.1:0-3891 GCA_023489425.1 Thermoplasmatota archaeon | reverse complement strand
AGGGTTTTAATTCTGCAAATTCAACAACTTTCTCCGTTAATTCTATGCAGCTTTTCTCATATTCCACATTAATGTTTTTCCATCCTGTTTTTAATCCTGATTCTCTCACTGCTTTTATGATGTGTGAATTTAGTGAATCTTTATAACTTTTGTATAATCCTCTTGACTTCACAGATGCAACCACCATTTGAACTATATAATATAAATGTTCGTTGCGCAATCTCCCTGCCAATCCCTCAGTTATATATGAGTTCCTGGCCTCTTCTATTGCCTTTCTAAAAAGATCCGGGAATTCTGAAATCACTATGCCTGAAGCACGAAGATCCTCCCCATATTTTGTATCGTGAGTTGAAGTTTCATTCATTGAATGTGTAAATTTTTTTCTTTCATTCAGGAACTTTATAAAGTTTTTATTAGATACGGCACTATTCCACACGCTACCTCCCACCTCGTTCAGAAAAACAAATGGGTTGTAGGCAAAGAATGCCCTATCTTCCACTGATTTTGCCATTACTGCGCCAGAATATTCCTGAAGTTGAAGGAACGCATCAGCACCCATTTTATGTTTGTGATCGAGATATTCACCGGCCGTGACGAGCACTGGATCATTGGTTTTTAGCCCTATTCTAGTGAAATCTTCTGAAAGCTCCTCAATTGAATTAAGATTTGAATAACTTCTGTATTTTTCCAAATTCTTGAAATAAGTTTTTATTGCGTTTTCAATTTGTTTTATTGAGAATTCATAGTGATCCCTTAAAACCAGATTTTCATATATGTTCCACGATAGATTGAGTATATCCCCAGCAAATTCTTCGTTCATAAATAGATCCTTAAGATTATAAACTAAATGTTCTTCATCTGCCTTTGTCTGCTCATATTTCCCCTGATCATTATTGTAGTTTATTTTGATCTCGTCTAAACCCTCGTAATCCGTAAAAAGCGATATCACTTTCCAGAGAAAATCGTATCCTGTTGTGCCGTCAGTCTTCAGCTTATTACTTAGACACTCGTTTTCTGATAAGATTTTTTCTACTATTATGAATTCAGGATGGAGCTCGCTTTGTACGAAGTGAAGATATGATTCTGGATCATGTATTCCGTCAAGATGATCAATTCTAAGTCCAGAAATACCATAATCTTCTATTAGTCTCCTTATTGTACTGTGTCTCGATTCTATTACCGTTGCATCTTCCGAACGCAGTGCAATCATATCGTTTACAGCGAAAAAACGTCTGTAATTCAAGATTTTCCCGCTACTCTGCCACCATTCTGGTATAATGTTCTGCAAATCAATGAAACTGTTAAGTAAATCTCTGTTTCCATTTACATCGTGAATTATTTCTTCGATACGCTTCTTCGTGAAATCATCATTATTATCAAATATTGCATTCACGCTCAGGAATTCCTCTCCTGATCTTCTAATTATCCACTCCTTAGATCTGTCAGAGCAGGGAATTTTATTTCCATCAAAATCTATGTAAATATCATCCTCCAGTGTTATAGCCACCTTTCCCATATTTATTAGATCATTCAAAGGGGAGGAAAGAAATGGAAAAATGAGTTTTCCATCCATAACCAATGGAGACTGCTTAATGTCGAATAACCTCAGTATATCAGGGTTTCCAGTTTTGATGAAGTCAAGAATATAGGTGTTTTCAAGGGAGTAAGCCATGTGATTTGGTACTATGTCAATTAAAATTTTCATATTGTTCTCCCTTGCCCTATCAACCATCTCTCTCAATCCCTCTTCCCCTCCAAGTTCCTCGTTTACGTATCTAAAATCAACAATATCATAACAGTGAGAACTTCCTGATCTAGCCTTGAGGATGGGAGAAACATATATATGTGTCACTCCTAAATTTGCCAGATATGGGATAGTATTGATAACATCATAAAATGTGAAATTGTTGTTAAGTTGAAATCTATAGGCCAACTTTGGATAATTTTCATTCATGTATTTTGAACGCGGGATTTAATAAAACAGTTTCCCAAAACTTACTTATACTATGATAATTCCTAAAAGTAAAATAGACTTTTTTTATTTTAATTCTGCTGGTTCCTAACCATTTCTAAGGTTAATTCTCCATCTTTCTCCTCAAATTTTGTGATGTCCATTGCATTTTGAGTTGCCAGTGATGAGAATATGTTCCTGTCATAGGGAAATTTCTCCTTCATGAAAAGCATTCTTCCCTCCTGACCAGGTTCAAGTTCGATTTTCATGGCCTTAAATGCACTCTTCAGATAAGTTAGTGGATCACCACCGCAGCTGATGTATCTGTAATCCTCCTCAATCATTTTAATCACCTAAGTTTTACTCAATTGTGCATTAGTGTATTTCCTTAAACTGAAAGAACATTTCTAAGTTTTTTCTCAAAAATGTATGTGCCATTTAAGTGTATACAATTTCTTTTTATCTTTTATAGCATCATGGTCACGTGCAAGACGCTATAATTGTGGATGAACTTGTGAAATCATACGATGGAAAGAAACTAGCAGTTGATCATCTTTCATTCAATGTAAAGAAAGGGGAAGTTTACGGTCTGCTTGGAAGAAATGGCGCTGGAAAGAGTACAACAATAAAAGTTCTTACAACTCTTATTGGATATGATTCTGGTGTAGCGGAGGTTCTGGGTCTCGATGTTTCAAGGAACGGTACTGAAATTAGAAGAAGGATAGGTGTGGTACAACAGGAGGAAGCTTTTGATTTTACCACAGTTGAAAATAACTTCAAACTGTATGGTATGATGTGGGAATTGCCAAGAGAGGAGACAAAATCAAGGAAGGAGATGCTTATAGAACTTTTTGATCTTGATGAACTAAGGAAAAAAAGAATGTATGACCTGAGTGGTGGTCAGAAAAAAAGAGTTCAGGTAGCAAGGGAATTCATGCATGATATGGACGTATTCTTTCTTGACGAGCCAACAGTAGGACTTGACCCAATAATGAGAAGAACTATACTAGATTATGTAAAATCACAGGCAAAGAAGGGAATGACCGTACTGTTTACCACACAAAATCTCGAAGAGGCAGATTATATATGTGACAGGATTGGCATAGTGAATAATGGTAAAAAAGTAGCAGAGGGTACATCATCAGATCTGAAGACAAAATATGGTGCGTTAAGAACACTGAAAATAGGATATACCTCTGAGAAAGGTGTTAAGAAAGAGGATATCACCACTGGAGTTGAGAATGGAGATATTGCAGAGGTTGATATTACAAATAATGAGATTCTGGTGGTATCTGACAGGATAGAAACTATTGTTGGAAAAATACTTCAAAATCTGTCTGAGATGGGAATAAAAACTGACAAGATAATGATAGATAATCCAACTCTTGATGATGTGTTCATGAAGGTGGTTGAAAAATGAAGATACCTGCTTTTCTAAGGTTAACCATCAGGAATATAATCGTAAACATTGATATTGGAACTCTTATCTTTATGCTTGGTTTGCCCACTCTCTATCTATTTGTTATGGGATTCATGTTTCAGGGCATAGTCACCACAGGTGTTCCACTCCAGTCGGGTGGTTCTGTATCATATACAACGTTTCTAGCCCCGGGAATTATAGCACTTGAATCATTCACTGCAGGAAATATAGGAGGAAGCATGTTGTGGTCCGACAGAAGATGGGGTATGTTTGAAAGGATAATGGTTGGTCCATTCAGAAGAATAGATTATCTTCTAGGAATTATAACTGTTTCCATTATTTTTGCACTCGTTGGTTCCCTGATCATGCTCGGATTTTCGTTACTTATACCTATTTCAGTGATTGTAACTCCAGAAAGCATATTGCTGTCAGTATTTGCCATAGTTGTTGGAACAATGTTATTTTCCTCTCTATTCCTCATAATATCGGGACTGTCAAAGTCAATGCAGGCATATAACAC
>JAMDCG010000120.1:11781-13249 GCA_023489425.1 Thermoplasmatota archaeon | reverse complement strand
GCGCCTCCCCAAGACATTTCGCAGCTTGGCACGTCCTTCATCGGCTCTCAAACCAAACCATCCCCCAGACAGTTTTCACAGATTGCACAATCCATTTTACTGGAACATTAACTGGCTTCATAGATTAACTAATAATCTCATACCCTTCCCCTCTGATATCTATTCAAAGAGTGCATCTTTTAGTGCGTATCACTCGTATTAAACGGACCTTTATTAATATTGTGGTAAAGCCATGATTTTACCTATTTCTTCTCGTTTGCATTTATATTATTATCCCTGAGTATTGCTGATCTTTAATTTTCTTACGTTGTTTGTTCCTGAATATTCAGAGTTTAATGATTAGATTCTTGTTTACATATCTATCCATTGTAATTTCAGCTATATCAGTAGAATAGAGGCCAATTCTTGAGATTTCCTCTACTATTCCTGAGTATGAAACGTCTCCATATTTCTTTTTCATCAGCTGAGCCTTGTTTGTTATTATGTTAGTTTTTACGTTAACTATTTCATTCAACGTTTTTAGGTCGGCGCCGAGAAATGAGGTAGTAGCTTTTTGGAATACCTCGTAGCAGTACATTATGAACTGCATCAATTCTGATTTCTTTTTCTGATCAAAATTCGGCGAATCCTTGAGTATTGTACAAATATTTACTGTATGATCTGCAACCCTTTCCAGTATTCTTGAAAAAATAAGATTGAAAATGGTATCTTTTCCCTCATATTTTCCTATAGAAATCTCCTTCATCATATAGAAGTGATATCTGTCTACATCATCGTCCCTGCCAATTATATTTTCCATCAGTTCAGATTCCATACTATCCAGTGCCTTGGCAGTATCCCCCAACATGAGGTTTACGTTCATTATCATTCTTCTTAGAGCAGTGGTGAGAGGAAATGATTCAGAATCCAGGACATTTTGCAGTGTTAGAGCTTTAGCGGATTCTTCAAAGATTTCTACGCCCATTACCAGTCTTGAGAATTTCTTCACTATATCCTTTATCTCCTGACTTATGTAGCTCTCACTTTTAATTACAAGAGTGTCAAAACCTGAAATATATAGCGAAACTAGAGTTCTAGGTAAAAGATCGTTTGAAAGATTTCCTGTAATTTCAAGTTCTTTTACAACTTCTCTTTTCTTTCTTTCATTTGGATATAATGTAAGAGAATCGCCCAGTGATTCAATCGTAACTGTACTTCCCTTCTTTATCTGGTTTGCCTTAACCCATGTAGGTGGCAGTGATACTATATATGTTGAACCTCCTGTTATCTGTATCTTCCTTGATTCAGTAGTCATATGAATCTATATGGAAAATACATATTTAGTTTACCTATATAGTAATCATAAAAATATATATTATTTTGTCATTCTCTGTGTTAACTTCCTTTTAGAGTTGCTTATGGATTTGCTGAACAGCAGGAATATAATGAAAATCACAATTAACAGAGCGTATAGTGGTGTATAGTTAAG
>JAMDCG010000120.1:0-10956 GCA_023489425.1 Thermoplasmatota archaeon | reverse complement strand
CGGAATATGATATTACGAAAGGTAATATTTTCTAAAAGTTTTAACAATAATAATATTACCCAAATATGAATCATACCTTCATGCTTCCTACAGTTAAGGAGATTTCCAAGATGAGAAAATCTCTTGGAATTAGACAGAGGGAACTCGCTTCTGTCTGTGGAGTTAGTCAGTCGTATATTGCAAGGCTTGAGAAGGGAGACATAAATCCAACTTATGAAAATATAAGAAAAATCTATAACTATCTACAGAGCCATTCGAAGAAGGCAGATCAGATGGATATAGAAGTTTCAAAGATTATGACCACAAATGTTGTAACCTGTCAGGCTACTGATTCTATACTGACAACCCTTGATATTCTGAAAAAATATGGCATTTCACAGATGCCTGTGCTAAATTCAGAAATGAGAGTAGTTGGTACAATAGGAGAGGGTGAAGTCAATGAATTTCTTATGAAAGGGATTTCCCCCGATGCTTTAAAAAAGATGACAGTATCAAAGATTATGAGCCCCGCACTTCCTCAACTTCCTCCAAACACTCCCATATCTGCTATTTATCCAATACTGAGATTCTCCAATGCAGTACTGATAACTGACAAGCTTGAATTAAAAGGCATAATAACCAAGGCTGATATACTGAAGGCTGTAGAGACATATGCAGAATCTGGCATTTAACATCCTCGCAGGATTATTTGCCTTTATTCCGGCACTGGTTGCCAATCCAGGTGCAGTTATCACAGGAGGAAAAGGCAGAATGGATTTTGGGAGGAATTTCATAGATGGAAGGAGAATATTTGGAGATGGAAAGAGTATAAGTGGATATTTTGGTGGAATATTGATTGGTTTCATTTCTGGAATAATAATTCTCCCAATCCTTTCTATTGCAGGACTATTTCAGTTCCAGGTTTCATTTGAAACTATGATAATTGCCTCAGTTAGTCTGGCATGGGGGTCACTAACAGGTGATCTAGTAGGTTCATTCATAAAGAGGAGAAAGAATATGAAGAGTGGAGAAAAGGGTAATCTTCTGGATATGTGGCCATTCGTTATCTTCGCTTTCCTATTCCTGTTTCTGTTTTCGAGATCTTTCTTCTTATTGCTCTATGGAAATTTTATAGATATTGTGATAATACTTGTAATAACACCACTTTTGCACAGGGGTGTAAATATACTTGCTTATAAGATGCATAGGAAGGATGTTCCATGGTAGAAGAAATGAAGATGATAATTGGCGTGAGAAAAGATCTTGACATGGGGAAGGGGAAGATAGCAGCTCAGGCTTCACATGCTGCTGTGAATTGCGCTCTCTGGGCTCAAAAAAATAACAAAAAAGTGTTCAGAGAATGGGAATCCCAGGGACAAAAAAAGATAGTGATAAGACTGCAGAATCTTGAGGAACTTTATAAACTAAAGGCAGAATGCGAAAATATTGGTCTAAATACCTCAGTAATATCAGATGCTGGTTATACACAGGTTGATCCTGGCAGTACAACATGTATAGGGATTGGCCCTGCTCCAGCTGATGTAATTGATAAAATTACATCCGAATATCCCTTGCTTTAACCCCTTTTATTTTCATTCTCTGTTATGGCATATCGGGTTATCCAGTGCCCACATATGCTGCATTTATCCAGTCTTTTAGTATATTTTGTACCGCAACCTCTGCAAAGATATCCCCATCTTATACTCTTTTTGATAGCCTCTATGCCGCATCCATAATATTCTATGCTCATTTCTGAACATACATTTTGAAGGGAATAATCATCAGAAATAACAACCCCACCATATTCCTTTGCTATGGCAATGATTTCCATATCAGTTTGGCTCAGATATGGAAAGTCTCCAGTCTTTTTTGAAGCTTCCCTAACCTGTTCCATATATTCCTGCCCGGGAGAAGCGGTTCGTATGATATTTAGATCATGCCCAATGACCCTGCTCATTTTACCATGCTTGATCTCTCCTATAACGCTTGTTGGGACAATGCAATTCATTGACAGAATCTCTATTTTTCCTGTTAATATGGCTGAGGTGTCCGGAATTATGAGCTTTTCACCGAGATTTATTCTCTCCTTTTTTACTGCCATTTCAGTCTCTATCCTGTATTGGGATGTATTTTCTTGGCCCTTTTTCTCCTACGTAAAGTGCCTTTGGCCTGAATAATCTATTTTCTGTTGAATATTCCAGTGCCCTTGCTACCCATCCTGAAATTCTGCCTGTTGCAAAGATTGGAGTGAAAATCTCAGTTCTGAACCCCATAGCGTCGTATATCATCCCGGAGTAAAAATCAACATTCGGAAAGATTCCTCTCTCTCCATACTTATTAATCATCAGTTCTTCGATTATTTGAGCAGTTTTGAATGTTTCGTTTCCTTTCCGTTCTGCAAAATATTCTGCATATCTTTTCAGAATCTTTGCTCTCGGATCGTATACCTTATAGACACGGTGCCCAAATCCCATCACGCGCTCACCTTTATCAGTCATAACCTTGAGCGCTTTCTCTGCATTTTCTGGCCTTCCTACTGATTGGATCATTTTCAATGCTCTTTCATTAGCTCCACCGTGCAATGGTCCTTTTAATGTACCTATGGCTGAGGTGATGGCGGAGTACATATCAGCCATTGTTGATATGGTAACAAGTGCTGAAAAAGTAGATGCATTCATTCCATGATCTGCGTGAATTATTAGAGCAGTATCCATTATCTTTGATTCAACAGGATCTGGTCTAGCGCCAGTGGACATATAAAAGAAGTTTGAAGCATATCCAAGTTCAGGGTCTGGTTTAATTATTTCCTTACCGGAATATACCCTGTGTATGGCTCCAACTATTGAGGGCATTCTTGCAATAAGACTTATACCTATCCTTTCCTGATTTTTAGTGGAACTATCAGATTCCATACTGTCCAGCACGGAAAGATATGAAATTACTGTTCTCAGTGCCGACATTGGATGGGTCCTTCCCCCTATGTTTTTTATTAGTGATAAGACCTCATCCGGAAGTGGCATCTCTTCCCTCAATCTCTTCACATATTCCTCATACTCTCCCCTTTTCGGAAGATGACCATAAAGAAGAAGATAGGATACCTCTTCATAATTGCTCTGTTCTACAAGACTGTTGATCTCATATCCTCTGTAAAAAAGCTTCCCATCAGATCCATTTACATATCCTATTCTGGTCTCTGCTGCTAGTACACCTTCTAATCCTCTTCTCAGTTCTTCCTTTGCTTCACTCCCTTCATTCATATTACTCAACCTTTTTTAATGAAAATTATGCTCTTCCCTTGTGAATTCAACACACAGACCTTAATATATGAAAATGGCTAATTAACATTTCTTTGAAAGTAATGCTTTTCTTTCCATACAATAAGAGTGATTAATTTTACCTTTTTAGTATAATATGAATCTCTTTAGTTCTAATAAAGACATTACAATATCGAAAGCAATATGTTTATATATCGATATCGAATAACCGATATGATAATCATGATGGGAAACATGTTTGGAAAAAGAAGAGATTTGAGGTTTACTATTCTTGCAGTGCTGAGAAGTGGACCTAAGAACGGTGCTGAGATAATGGATTCTGTGGAAAAAATGACCTTTGGGATGTGGAGACCATCACCTGGATCACTTTACCCGATGCTACAGAAGATGGTAGATGAGAATATGATCAAGAAGGAACCTTCAGGAGCTTACAGTCTTACGCAGGAATCTGATAGCTGGTTTGGTATGGGACATATGCATAATCCATTTTCCGGAAACTCTCCGAGAAATTATGATGAGGCTGTAGATGAGATCAATGGTCTTGTCAATTTTCTTGAAGATATAAAGGCAAATGGAAGCACAAAATTGAAGGAAAATAAAGAAGTACTTGATAAGATAGCAGACAGAATAAGGAAACTTACATCTGATTGAGTACATTCAATTATTTTTTATAATTTTTAAAGGTAGTAAGAGGTCAGGAACCTCATCATTAATATTTATTTTTGCCGGAATTGCTGTTTTTTTATCCAGTATGATGTCGATTATTCGCCAGTCATCCTTGTCCTGTAATAATGCACAGTTTTTTACATGGAGTTGGTTCTCAAAAAACTTAATCATCTCATTTAAAGGAATTGATCTTCCCCTGTGCAAATAGACAGATTCATTTTCAATATCCCTCGCAGACATGCTTTCTATGTTGATGTTTGCAATTGTGTAGAACTCTTCCTCGTCTTCATATTTGTCGCAGATGTACATATACGGGATTTTAAAAACGCCAGATTTTTCTTTGCCACCTGATATGAAATTACTCTGACCAGGTCCATCACCGATGAACTGTTTTGAAATTATGGGAACTGAAACGCCTTCATATTCCATTATGGAGAACAGGGAAGACCGTTTCTTTCCCAGAAAACTAATTTCATCCATATTCCATTGAAAATTTGTTAGAATTATAGATATTTTTTCAATTGTTGACTCCCTGAATTCCTTCAATATTTTGAAACCATGCATATTTAACCAGAGTATAATTCCCTCTTCTGGATCGTTTTTCATTATTATTTTTTCCAGATTTTCCCTGAAATTCTCGACCATAATGATTCTCTCTCCCTTTAATATGGGTATCAAGAGTCCTTCGATCACATCAGGACAGGATGTTGGTTCTTTCTGGACTGCAAATGCCTGGTTCTTCCTCATTGGAAAAAGGTCCATTGTTAGCTTCAATGCAGAAATTACTTTCTTAAATGTATAATTCAGGAAAGTAAATGATGAATCTTTTTTCCACTGTATTTCAGATATTGCTATATCTGTGAATATATCAATATGTTCACCTTCCTTAGCTTCATTATAACACATTTCTTCCATTACTGCTCTCTGTCTGGTCCCCCTTATTCTATAATCATCCATATCTGGATTTCTTTTTGAAATTATTGACCTAAATTCAGAAGAACTGGTCAGTATATTGTAAATATTTGATGTTTCATCCCTGTTTATATGGCTGAATAGAGAGTCATAGGTGATTATTCCAGATATTTTTCCGCTTGTTGCTATTTTATCAATTAATTCCAGAGGCGTTTTTACATCGAGTGGAATTGCGCTCACTCCGTTTCTCCACAGTGCGAAATAAGAAAGTAACAGCTGATAGCTAGGTGGGAGAATTATGAGAACTCTCTGGCCTTTCTTCATTGGAAAATTTTCTATCATGGAAGATGCCAGCGATTTTACCATGTCGCTAAACTGTCTATAACTCCACAAATTGTTTCCATAACCTGCTACAGGGTCGCTTTCAAAATTTTCTACTATGTAGTCAAGGATATCATCCACTGACCTTATCTCTTCAGGATCTATATCGCCCAATGACCTTGTATACAAATAATTATTAATAACTTTAGTCAATGCTGTCGTTTAACTTTGGAATTTAATTATTCATTACTGATAATGAAGTCATAATATTCTCGAAATGTCCTACCCATGCTTCCCAGTAGATCATATGTGTTAAACCAGTATGATCTTTCTTTTTCCACCCTCTCCCCGTTCTTTTTGTTTATAAAAGACCCAAGGACCGCTGCGTGAAATGGGTCCATGTTCCTTGCCATGAGTCCAGTACATAATCCTGCAAGTATGTCGCCTGTTCCGCCCATTGCCATTCTTGGGCTTCCTCCTTCGCTGATAACTGTTTTTTTGCCGTTTGTTATTATATCAGTGGGTCCCTTCAAGAGTATGGTGCAACCATACTTCACACTGAATTTTTCTGCGTTTTCCCTGTTGGCCTCAGTTCCTGTCAGGACCTCGAATTCATGGCTGTGAGGAGTGAACAGCATATTCTGATTTATCAGGTCTCTATGTTCCGCCATTATATGAATAGCGTCAGCGTCAAAAACTGCTTTCTTTCCACTTTTACATACTGCTAGAACGACCTTAACTGAATCCTCAGATATTCCCATCCCTGGACCTGTTAGTACTGCATTGCATTTTTCCAATTCATTTTTCATATTCAGTGAATTAAAAACTCCTACAATCTGATCCTCTAGTTTGATGGAAAATATTGTTGATGATGCCTTTGGTACCAGCATTGTTATGAGGTCTGGAAGTGCATTCTCTGCGGCTCTTGCTGTCATACAGCCTGCACCAGTGAATTTCCATCCTGCCATGATGAGAACTTTTCCGTTCTGCCCCTTGTGCCCATTTTTCTCGATTTTTGGGAAATATACCATGTCACCTGGACCAGCATAATTAATTTCCCTTTCATCTATACCTATATTTCTTACGTTGATTGATCCTGAATTTTTCTCGTTCATTCCCTCCTTTACATCTGTAAATGTAACCGTTGCATCAGGAAGAACGCTGTGGGATGTTCCCAGCCCTGATGGAACATCTATGGAAATAACTTCTGCCCTGCTTAGATTAATTTCCTCTATAATAGAACTATATGGTTCCTTGACTGGATCCCTTATTCCTGTTCCGAAAATGGCATCTACAATAATGTCAGATTCAGATATCATCTTCCTTATATCTCCTGTATTTGGATTTTTTATTATTCTATCATTACCAAATTTTTCCATAGCTCTTCTGGAAAGAGAGCTTACAGAACCATCGCTCCTTGTCATCACTATTAATTTTAGATTATTGTCAGAATCAAGATTGTGGGCAGTGATTATTCCATCTCCACCATTATTTCCACTGCCACTAATGACCAGTATATTTCGATTTTTTCCATATTTTTCTGTTATATATTCACTAACTGCTTTTCCAGCGTTCTCCATTAGAATAAAGAGATCACCGTGATTCCACTTGTAATTGAAATCTATTCTTTTTCCTTCAATATTTTCCATCATGACATAATGTAGCCCTTTCTTTTAGAAAAAACTTTATGTTTATTCACATGGGATCACCATGGAAGATAAAATCCAAACCAGTCTGGAGAGACTGAGGAAGGAACAGGTTGAGTTTTTGTATATGCAGTTCACCGATATTCTGGGAAGAGTGAAAACACTTACTCTTCCGAAGAACAGGTTTGAAGATGCCCTTAATGAGGGGGTTGTCTTTGATGGCAGTTCAGTGGCTGGTTATGCACAGATAGAAGAATCTGATATGAGAGCTGTTCCTGATCTGGATACATATGCTGTATATCCCTATAGCAGTCAGGGAAACGCAGCAAGGTACCTGTGCAATATCTATAATCCAGATGGTACAAGATTCCCTGGCGATCCGAGATATGTTCTGGAAAGAAATTTGAAGAAGGTCTGGGACAGGGGAATGGAGTTTTATGTTGGTCCAGAGTTTGAATTTTTCATTTTCAAGAAGAATGAACACGGTGATCCTATTCCTGAACCCAGTGACCACAGTGGGTACTTTGATCACACACCAAATGACAGGGCAGCTCAGGTGAGACTAGAAATACTGACACAGCTAAGAATCCTTGGATATGAACCAGAGGCGGCTCATCATGAGGTTTCCTTTGGCCAGCATGAAATAGACTTGAGATACTCAAATGCAATGCTAATGGCTGATAGAATTACTGTGTTAAAAAGTGTCATAAAAAATGCAGCAGAAAACCAGAACCTCTTTGCATCCTTTATGCCAAAACCGCTGAATGGCCTGAATGGATCTGGTATGCACATCCACCAGAGTCTAATGGGAAAAGATCAGAAAAAGAACTTCTTTTACGATGAGAAAGACAAATACGGATTGAGCAAACTTGCCAAGAACTACACTGCTGGAATATTAAAAAACATAAACCAGGGATCAGCCATACTTGCCTCCACCGTAAATTCATACAAAAGGCTCATACCCGGATATGAAGCCCCTGTTTATATTTCGTGGGCCAACAAGAACAGGTCAGCCCTCATAAGAGTTCCAGCAGGAGTCAATATGAGGAAGAGGATAGAACTGAGATGCCCGGATCCAGCAGGAAATCCATATTTACAATTTGCAACCGTGCTTGGAATGGGAATGGATGGAGTGGAGAATGAATATGAACTGCCGGAACCCACAGAGAAAGATATCTTCCATATGGATGCAGAAATGCGCAGGAAAGAAGGAATTGAGTCTATGCCTGAAAGTCTGGGTGAAGCTATTCACCATCTGAAAGGAAGCAAGCTAATGGAACAGATTCTTGGAAAACATGTCTATCACAACTATCTGACAGTAAAGCAGAAGGAATGGGATGCTTTCAGATCTCATGTAACAGAGTGGGAATTAAATAGATATCTAGGAACCCTGTGATTCAGCATCCTAAATTATAATTTTTAATTAATTGATGTTTAAATCAATCCATATTTATAAACAGTCGAAAGGAGTTCAACCACTTCCGATTTGGCATGGGAAACATGCATGGTTCTTAAGAAAAAGTTATTAATGGTTTTTATATGCACATTGACTGAGTGATAGTTAATGGTAAATGTTAAAGAGGTTCCTGCTGACCTTTTGATTGAAAAGCTTACTGAGGAGTTCAGTAAGAATGATAAGATTAAGGTCCCAGAGTGGGCAGAATTCCTTAAATCAGGTGTTCACAGAGAGAAGAGCTGGGTACAGGAAGACTGGTACTACAGAAGACTCGCATCAACACTGAGGAAAGTGTATGTGAGGGGAAATATAGGTATACAGAGACTTAGCGAAGAGTATGGCGGAAAAAAGGATGGCGGATCCAAGCCCTATCACCCCGCATCTGGCAGTAGAAGTATAGTGAGACATGTTCTCAACGAACTTCAAGACCTTGGATTACTGGTTAAAAAGGAAACGGGGAGATCCGTATCTCCAGGTGGAGAGGCAATGCTTCAGAAGGCATCAAAACAGGTAATGGAATCGCTTTCTGAGAAACAGGTAGAATTAAAGAAATATCTTTAGAGGCGTATAGGCATGGATTCAGACAGGGAGCTTGAAGAGTTAAGAAGGAAAAGAATGGAGGAGATGCAGAGAGCTCAGGGTCAGGAACAGGCCGAAGAAGAGCAAAAAAATGCCCAGGAAGCAGAAAGGGCCAGAAAGCAGCAGATATTGAGGCAGATTCTTGATATCGCAGCAAGAGAAAGGCTTGCTAATGTCAGGCTCGTAAGACCAGATGTGGCTGAAAACGTGGAGAATCAGCTTATTCAGTTGTATGGCATGGGGAGAATCAACAGAGTAATTTCAGATGATGAAATAAAGCAGATACTTGGACGGATGACAGAAACAAAGAGAGAAACACATATAGAGAGGAGATGAGGATGAGTAGGAATAAGGAAACAGGCAGAAAAATAAGATTAATGAGAAAGGTCAACCAGAACAGGAGAGTACCTGGTTGGGTAATAATGAGAACTGATAGAAAGGTAACCCAGAATCCATACAGGAGACACTGGAGAAGAAATAATCTGAAACTTTGAGGGAATGAAATGGCAGAAGATAGTGTTAATGATGAAATGCTTATGAATATCCCATTGAGAAAAGCCTTTGCCAGCTCCAAGAGGAGAAGGGCAGATACAGCTATTAAGGTAATTAGAGAGAATGTTGCAAAATTTACTAAATCAGATATTGAAAACGTTTGGATAGATAGCAAAATTAATGAAGAGATATGGAAGAGAGGAAGGTTCAAAATTCCAACCAGCATCCAGGTAAAGGTTCTAAAATTACAAAATGAAGAAATAGAAGTTTTGATGCCATAAATGATTAAGAAGCTTTCTCTCTTTGAGAACAATTATATTGGACTTTATCTACGCACCTGGGATGACATGGTTTTAGTACCATCATCTCTTGAAGATAGTGAAATAGAAGCCATACAGGAATCTCTTCAGGTTGATATCAGGAAGAGTCGCATGGATGATTCTGGAATGTATGGAATTTTTTCAGTTATGAATTCCAATGGGATAATAATCAGTGGAATGTATAGAAATAAGGATATTGACTTTGATACAGGACAGAGGAATGTGCTCTTCCTGAAAGACATGATAAATGCTGTTGGAAATGACATAGTAGCTAATGATCACGGAGCTATGGTCCATGAAGATTTTTCCAAAAAAAGTGTTATGGCAATTGAAGATGCACTTGGGGTGGAGACTATTCAGGGAACCATAGGTGGTTTTCCAACGGTTGGTTCCAGTTCAGTCCTCACAAGCAAGGGCATGATCGTTAATCCAGAAACAACAGATGATGAGATTGAGATTCTAAAAGATTTCTTCAAGGTTTCAGTAAAACTCGGAACAGCAAACTTTGGAAGTCCAATGGTTGGTTCGAGTATAGTGGCAAATAAAAACGGAATAATTGTTGGGAATGATACTACCTCCATAGAACTGACAGCAATAGATGATATACTCTCCTGATAATTTATTTTTGAAATATTTCCTTTAATTTTACAAGAGATATTAGTTCTACTCCGTTGTCTCTTAGAAGTTCATAACCTCCTTCCTCCCTGTCAACGACTGTAATCGCCCTGTTTACAATGCATCCATTTTCTCTCAGGAGATTAACTGCCTTGAGTACAGAATTCCCTGTTGTAACCACATCCTCGATTATGTTTACTTCTGAGCCTTTTTCTGGGTTTCCTATGATCAGTTTCTTCATACCATGTTTTGATTCTTTCCTTATTATAAGATAGGGTATGTTCATCTGATATGACACACCAATAACAATAGGTACTGCACCAAGCTCAACCCCTGCGACTACCTTTGCATTCAGTTTCTTAACCACTTCATGTACGATTTCCTTCATTATGTGGGGCCTAGCACACGCATCCTTTATATCAACGTAATATTCAGATTGCTTACCCGATGTAAGTGTGAAGTTCCCTTTTTTTACAGCATTCTCCTCAATAAGAAGTTCTTTAAGCATAAGTGGATAAAATTTAGATATATTTAGAATTAACTAATTTAAGGATGCTGTATAACCCCACTCAGCCAGGGAAGCCTTAGATTACATTGTTCTCCAGTGAAAGACTATTCTTACCTTCGATTATACATCTGACCTTATCTCCACTTTGTATTTCGACTGCACCAGGAGTACCGGTGGATATTATATC
>JAMDCG010000009.1 GCA_023489425.1 Thermoplasmatota archaeon | reverse complement strand
TATGGATTTATGAGTTGAGAATTAAATCAGACTTTCAGGAATTTTTCCTTCACAGATATACCAGTACCTGGTAAATCACTTGATAACCTTACCTCTCCCTTACTCATCAAAATTCCTTCTGTGACCGGATCTTCCTTTATGTTATTGTATCCATCAAGGTCAGCATATTTAACTGCAGAATTACTCAAAGCTACTATAAGACCAGAGGTGTTTGCAATTCTTGTTTCAACCATACATCCGATCATTACTGGCACTCCAAAGGACTTTGCTGTGTTCGCCATCTGCATTGCATCAGAAATACCGCCAGATTTCATAAGCTTTATATTTATGCCATCCACGGCTTCTCTCCTCATAACTTCAGAAACATCCTGTGGTGTGAAAATTGTCTCATCTGCATAAACAGGTATTTCAGAATGATCCCTGATGAAGCGAAGTCCAGAAATATCCGTGGATGCTATGGGCTGTTCCATAAATTCTATATTATAGGGCTCAAGAAGTCTTGATATCTTAACTGCATTCTTCACGCTGTATGCCTGGTTGAAATCTATGTAAATCATCTTGTCTTCCCCAACTATCTCTCTTACAACCTTTACCCTCTTCAGATCCTCCTCGATCCCAGAACCTACCTTTATCTTGAATACCCTGAGGCCCTGTGATAATAGTTCCTTCGCCTGTGTTTTAGCTGTCTCTGAATCAACAAGATCTACAGTGTATGATGTCAGGATTGACTTTTTATGATTTCCCAGCAATTTTACAAGATTCATATTTGCTCTCTTACCTATGATATCCCACAGTGCACAGTCAATAGCATTCCTGCTTGCCTTTGACGATCTCATCCACGCTTTCATCTTTGTGTTAACAGTCTCAGGTGATTCATCTTCGCCAACCAGTTTCTTTGAAAAAAAGGCAAGCTCACTTTCTATTGAACCTATGGTGTCTCCCGTAATGAATGGTGTTGTTGTAGCTTCTCCATAACCAGTTATACCATCATCGGTTTCTATGGAAACAAGAAAACCTTCATAAAAGTCCGTTGAACCCAGTGCAATCTTGAAGGGCTTTTTCATTTCAAGATTCATCTTTTTAAATTTTACTGATTTTATCATCTACCGGATCATAATAATTGGTAATATTAACTTGACTGGGGCTGTTTTCTACTTATCTACCTTTTTCAAAATTTCAATGCATTTGTTAATGTTATAATTGTTTTCAGCAAGCAACTTCATGGCTTCTTCTTCCTTCATTGAGAACTGTGTCATAAGTATGTTAACCGATCGTTTCTTCAGTTTCTCATTGTACCATGAACCCATGTGAGACATGGTATTTTTATACGTTCTTCCTAGTTTTACTGCTACAGTTGTTGAAATTATATTCAGTGCCATCTTCTGTGCTGTACCTGCCTTCATTCTGGTTGATCCCTGTATCACTTCTGGTCCGGTAATCAGCTCTATACACAGATCAGAATACTGTTCTATTCTTTTGGCATGATTATTTGTAATTCCTATGGTCTTGCATCCCAAGGTTCTTCCGTAGATCATACCACCAAGGACAAAGGGGGTAGAACCTGAGGCTGTTATTCCCACAATAATATCTTTCGAATTGATATTTCTCTTCTTCAATTCTTCAGCTGATCCATTTTCGTCATCCTCTGCCCCTTCAACGGATTTCACCAGCGATCCGGGTCCTCCAGCAAGTATAAAATCAAAAAACTCTGTGCCAAGATCATATGTGGGAAGCAGTTCAACAACATCCTGGGCAGCAACCCTCCCACTTGTACCTGCTCCAAGATAAATAACCCTACCACCCTTTTCGAGCGATTCCAGAATCATTTTGCAGGCTTCAGAAATTTTACTCATTGCTTTTCCAACTGCTTCATATGCAGCTATATCTGAGAGGTGAATAAATGAGCTAATTGTTTCTATATCCCATTCACCGATATCTATGGAGAAAGGATTTACATCTTCAGTGGACAGAGTCATATTTAGTATCTCTCCACCCTATAGTTTTGCTCCTTAAAGATTTTCATTTTACATCACCGATCATACAT
Organism: Thermoplasmatota archaeon; assembly: GCA_023489425.1. Next base: position 11,411 of record JAMDCG010000009.1, on the reverse strand, counting down.
CCCCTTATCATGGTTCCTTTAACTTTCATATGATCATCAATGATATTTATGTCAGCATCCATTCCAACATCTATATATCCAGTATTCTTCAGGCTCAGTGCTTTTGAGGCGTTGGTAGAAAATATCTTTGTAAGGTTCACCGGATCAGAAACTATTTCATGAAGATTCTGGAACGCTGTATCCATGGTTAGGATACTACCAGCTATGGTGTTTGTATCCCTGATCCATGCCACACCGTCCTTCTTAATGACATCAAGACCTCCAAGCTTTGCATCAGCTGAAGTTGTCCCTCCTATGGATAATGAGTCCGTTATTCCAATTATGTGATCAATGTCTCTTGTTTTCAGCAAAATCTTAATAGCTTCTCTGGAAACGTGATGCATGTCTCCTATGATTTCCAGATAAACTGAATCAGATAAGAGACCAGCACCAACCATTCCAGCCTCTCTGTGCTTTAGGGGAGACATGGCATTAAAAAAGTGTGTCATCAGTCTTGCACCAGAATCTATTCCTGCCATGGCCTGGGAATAGGAGGCATTTGAATGTCCAATAGAAACAACCTTATTATTTTCCAGTAGATATTCCAGCGACTCTCTGAAATTTTCAAGTTCAGGAGCCATATCAATTATGAAAAGGGAACTGCCGGCAGCCTGAATTATTTTTCTTAGTTCATCAATATCCGGTCTTCTCAGGTACAGTGGATTATGTGCACCCTTTTGTTCTAGGCTTATGTATGGGCCCTCACTCCTCATACCAAGTATTCTAGCCTCGTCTTCCTTTTGATGAAGTGATGCTGATCTGATTTTATTGATAAATTTTATCATGGTTTCAAGGGGAAGGGAGACGCATGTGGGTATAAATGAGGTGATGCCCTTTCTTGCAAGCATTTGTGCCCATCTGTGAATTTCTTCTTCAGATGAGTATGTTGCGTCAACACCAAAATAGCCATGGGTGTGTATATCTATAAATCCTGGTACTGCAGTGAGATTTGAAAAATCCACAATTTCGTTATCAAAAATTTTCTTCTCCGTTATGCTGTGTATAACTCCATCTTTCACATTTAGATAGCAGTTATCCCTGCAACCATTGATTGTAATGATCCTCTTCAAAAGAATACTGCTTTCCAGATTCATCACTTTAATAAAGTGAGTTTATCCATCTATATAAGATATTAATGTAAACGGTTACATGAAATTGAAATGTGTAATCTACAGATATAAATGCAGGATGAGTCAAAAGAAGATTTATAGCGTTAATACCCATACAACCCCATATGACTGTCATGTATGAAGAGATCCAGGAAGAACCTGAAGCTATAAGGAAAACTATCAATGAAAACGCTGATAAAATAAACAAAGTAATAGATCAAATAAAAAATTCATCTCTGGTCTTTGTTACAGGTAGTGGAACCAGTTATAACGCTGCTCTCATCCTAAATTATACATTACTGGAAAACGGCATAAGATCAGTGGCGATGACATCGTCAGAATACAGTGAAAATATTGTAAGGAATATGAAAGGCACTATCACGAACATAATTTTCAGCCAGTCAGGTGAAAGTAGCGATGCAATATCCAATTTGAAGCTTTCAAAGAAATATGGATTTACAGTCATAGGAATAACAAATGAGAAAGAAAGTCAGCTATTCATGGAATCCGATCATCCCATACTCACACACGCTGGAAAGGAAAAGTCCATAGCGGCAACCAAGTCCCACGCTGCTCAGGTTGCTGTATCGATGCTCATGGACTACAGTCTAAGAAATGATAAAAAACTGGTTGAAGATCTGGATCATTTATGCAGTGGTATAGAAAAAATATTTTCACTGACAGAGCAAATAAGATTACTTTCATCTGAAATCCATAATAAGGTTGTTTTCCTGGGTTCAGAAAAGAGCTATCCGGTGGCTCTTGAGGGTGGTCTCAAGTTCAAGGAAACCACCGGACTGATCACAGAATCATATCCAACAAGGGAATATTTTCATGGACCTATTCACAGACTGGACAGGGAAACAACTGTTATATGGCTGACTGAGGGTAGTTTACCAAACAAAAAAATTATGGAAAAACTAGAGGAACTATCTGGAGAGATAATCACAATTGGGAATGGAGAAGCAGTACTGAAATTCAACGAGGAAAAACCGTTTCAAAAAGTTTTCAATTCACTTGTTTTCATTCAGCTTCTTGCAAATTTCAAGGCTGTAAGTATGGGTCTGGATCCTGATCATCCTTCTAACCTGAACAAGGTCGTGAGGTGGTGAACATGGGTGAAAACCGCAAAAGTGGAAGGGGTATGAATGGTTTCTCAGAAGAACTGAACGAATTCGTTGAGAAAAATTATAAGGGAGTATCATCAGGAATGAACGTTCTGGTTGGAAAGGGATCATATAAAACATCATATTTTACAGGAGAAATAAAAGAACTCAATTTCAAATATACTGAGGATACCATATATGATATGGCCTCTCTTACAAAACCGGTAGTAACAGCAAGTCTTGTAATGAAATATGTGGAGAGAGGAGAACTAAGTTTGGAGGACAGCCTTGGATCACTTGGTCTCTATAATCAGGATCTATTAATTTCCAATCTAACGGTTAAACAGCTCATAACACACACATCAGGTCTGACCTCAACATTTCCTCTATACAAATATGGAAAAACGAAGGAAGACTACCTTCGAACCATTGGATTGATGCACCAGCATAATACCCTTCCAGCAACGGAAGAATACAGTGATCTAAACTTCATACTGCTTGCCTTCCTTCTCGAGGAAATATCAGGAAAATCTCTTGATATTCTTGCAAAAGAGAAGATATTTTCACCTCTTTCAATGAAGAGCTCATTCTTCAATCCTTCTGTTGCAAAAGAAAATATTGCACCAACAGAGGAGGATCCAGAAAGGGGGATGCCAGTATGGGGAAAGGTACATGACGAGAAGGCATATTTTTATGGGGGTGTATGCGGCCATGCAGGGTTATTCAGCAACACTCACGATTTGGGTATCTTTACTGAAGCTCTTTTAAACGGAAAAATTGTCAGAAAGGAAACACTTAATCAAATGATAACACCACAGAACCAGAATATCGGAGGAATGTTCGGCCTGGGATGGATGATAAGGGTTCCAAGGCCATTGGTTTCAGGACCATCATTTGGTTACAATGCGTTCATGGGAGAAACTGTTAATTATGGTGCATTCGGACATACTGGATTCACCGGAACATCCATCTGTATAGATCCAAAAACAGGATCCTATGCAATTGTACTGACTAACAGGGTATATCCAACAAGGGAAAATATCAGGATACTAAAATTCAGAAGAAGATTTCATAACTTTGTATTCTCTGTGCTCAACAATTCAGATTAATTTATGTATTCCTGAAGGTTAACAGTAAGAATGATGTTTATTTCCGTGGATGGTGGTGCCACAAAGACCGTGGCGGTTTGTTATTCTGAAGATGGAATTATCCACGGAATGGGCATTTCAGGTTCAGGCAATTACAGGACTGCTGGAGTTGAGAAAGCTGGAAAAAACATAAGGGAAGCCATATTAAGGGCTGTTCACAGGGCAGATGTGGATGAGAGTGAAATAACAAAATTTTCCATAGCACTGGCAGGTGTGAAGGACTCAAATTTAAAAAATGAACTTGTATCAAGTATCGTTGATAAGGAAAGGGCTTCAAAGGTAAGAGTACTTAACGATGGAGAAGCGGGATTCGAATGCAGATTTCCAGGAATGGATGGAATAGTAATATGTCCAGGTACAGGAATGGTTTCCTATGGAAGGAAGGGAAACATATTCAAAAGAGTCAGTGGATGGGGGTGGATACTGGGCGATGAGGGTGGAGCTTTTTACATAGCAAAAAGGGCACTGCAGGAAACAATGAAAATTTATGATGGTCGTTCAGGCATAAGAAGTGATATTCCAGATTATGTTAAGGACTATTTTCAAATAAATGATCTGAAAGAGATTGTGAATAAGGTGTACACAAATCCACCTGAAATAGGAAGAATAGCTTCATTCGCCAGCATAGTATCAAAACTGGCTGAAAAAGAGGATGATCTTGCAACTTTGCTCATGGAAGAATCTGCCGCAGAGGCAGCAAGATGTATTACATCACTCACGGAATCAATGTTTGGTGAGGAGAAGGTACATTTTAGTGGCTATGGGGGATTATTCAGAGCATCAAACATTTACTGGGATAAAATCAGAAAAATCGTACTAGATCAGCATCCAGATATGATTCCATCTGAACCTTTATACGGATATCATGCAGTGATTGGTTCCATATATCTTATGCTCAAAGAGGAAAATATGGATTTGAAATTTGATCTCGACAGTGAGGTAAAGTCCATAGACAATCAAATCAGCAGGATTTCAGAATATGAAAGGGATAGATACCTCCTTATGCATTGAAATCTTTAAATTCCCGCAGTGAAGAAATAGTTCAGCTATAACTTCCCCTAAATAAAATATACTTGGGAATGCATACTAATTCATAATGACAGATGAGGGAACTAAATACCAGACAAAGATTTTTACAGGTGTAGAAAACAGGAAGCTGCCACAGTCGGTTGATGAATGGAGGGAAAGGGCAAGGATCACACTAACAAAAGATGCATGGGATTATCTTGAAGGCGGAGCAGGGGAGGAAGATACCGTTCATGAAAATAGATCAGCATTCAAGAAGTGGCGTATAAGGCCAAGATATCTTAGAGATGTTTCCAAAAGGACAATGGAGGCAGAGTTCCTTGGTCAAAACCGTGAATCACCATTCATACTTGCTCCCATAGGAGTGCAGTCCATACTTCACAAAGACGGAGAAATTGCAAGCGCAAGGGCTGCAGCAAAAATGAATATGCCTTTCATACTCAGTACTGTTTCATCCATTACAATGGAAGAAATAGTGAAAAAGTCGCCAGAAGGGGAGAAATGGCTTCAGCTTTATCCATCAAAGGACAAAAACATTATTAGAAGTTTCATTAAAAGAGCAGAAAAAGCAGGGTACAGGGCAATTGTTGTTACTGCAGATACAACAATGCTTGGATGGAGGGAGCGGGATCTGAACAATGCATACCTGCCATTTCTCAGAGGAGAGGGACTGGCAAACTTCTTCTCAGATCCAGTATTTCGCAGAAGACTGGAAAAACCACCTGAGGAAGATTTGATAAAGGCCATTATGGAATTCATATCAGTATATGTAAATCCGTTTTTTTCATGGGAGGATTTCAAAGAAATATGCAGTACTACTGAAATTCCTGTAATACTGAAGGGCATAACCCATAGGGAAGATGTTGAGCTGGCGTTCAAATCCGGAGCGAGGGCTGTGGTGATATCAAACCATGGTGGGAGGCAGGTGGATGGTGCCATATCATCGCTGGACGCACTTGAGGAAGTTACAGAAAGTGGTGACTTAAAGGGAGAAATTCTGTTTGATAGTGGGTTCAGGCATGCAGCAGATGCAATAAAAGCCATTGCTCTTGGTGCAAGTGGTATACTGATAGGAAGGCCATATGCATATGCACTGTCGGTTGCAGGCCAGGAAGGCATAGAATTATATCTTGAACAGGTGATGGCAGAGATGGATCTTGAAATGGGTCTATCAGGAATTAAAAACCTGAAAGAGCTAAACAGGGAATCACTGTACAGGAAGTATTAAAAATAACTCCATAGGTTGGAAAGAATAATTCAAATACTGTACAAAAAACATGTGCATTCATAAGAGCCATGTTCTATCTATTCCATAAAAGGAAAACATTGGGATAGTCGTATTTCCCAGCTTATAACTATCCTTTCAGCAACAACTATATACTCCATGGAGATAGAACAGAAGATTTATATGAAGTGGGTCACAAGGGAGAAGGCAAAAGTAGACAGAATTGCATGTCCATGGTTGATTTCAAGATTTGTTGATAAAGACGCAATATTTCTTTTCGTTCCAAAGGATAAGGTAATGGAAACTGCAAAAAAGGAAAATGCAACTCCTTTCGATTTCCCAGGAGTTGAGCTGATGCATTTTCAGGAGAATGGAAAAGAATACGTCAGTTTTGACGCAATAATCAGAAAATACAATATCACGGATCGGGCTCTTTTAGATCTGGCAAAAATAGTAAGGGGAGCAGATGCATCCATACCTGATGCACCAGTGGAATCCGCAGGACTTGAGGCAGCTGCAATGGGTTTCAGAATTATTGCTCATAATGATATGGAAAATATGAAGTTGCAGTTTCCAATGTACGATGCCCTGTACGCCTACTGTAAGGAAAGATTGGAAGCTGGAGCAAAACTGGAGCATTCAGCAAAAAAATAATTACTTTAAAATGGAGGTATATTGAAGATCACGCTGTTATTTCAAGCAATGAGGACAACTGTGGTCTATCTACCAGCGAGCAGTCTCCGATCTGAATGTTATAAACAACCACAAATCAGCTCTAAATGAAAACATTCGAACCCTGTTGAAGTTACAAAGATTGAAATTTACGATTCATCTTAATGAAAAGAATTGGAAGATGTACCAGTTAGTGAATCTCTATTATAAAATAATATTCCTTCAGTGTTTATATAGCAAACGCAATTGTTAAGGGAGGAAATTTAATTTCCTATATGCACACTATACGAAACGATTTAAATATTTGGAAAACAGTTATTACGTCAGGAGTAATTAACAGATAACAGGTAGGTTTAATGAGTGAGTTTGATGTCATCGTAGTTGGTGCCGGACCAGCCGGTTCTGCAGCAGCCATAAGGTTAGCTTCTGCTAAGGCCAACGTTTTACTTATAGACAGGGCAGATCCCCCAGGAAGCAAAAATGTATCGGGAGGAGTACTCTGGGGTGATTCCCTGGGTCAGGTCATACCCGATTGGGAAAAAAGCAATATGCTTGAAAGATACGTTGAGGCAAAGGGTGTTACTTTTCTTACAAAGGATTCAAAAATTGCCCTGGATTTCAGATCAACAAAATTTGGTGAGGTAAAGAGCGGTTACACCGTACTGAGGACAAAGTTTGATGCATGGCTTGCAAAAAAGGCAAAGGATGCAGGTGTAATGGTTGTATCAGGTGTTACAGTGGATAAGCTGGCAATGGAAGGAAAGAAGGTAACAGGCGTGATGCAAAACGGTGAAACTGTTACAGCAGATACTGTGATCCTTGCTGAGGGTGCAAATTCAAGGGTAGCCATTGATTCTGGGATTAAGAAAAAACCAGATGACAGGCATATGGCAATCGGTGTGAAAGAGGTTATAAAACTACCTGAAAAGACCATCACCGAAAGATTCAACCTGACAAGCGCAAAGAGAGGATATGCATCTGAATATGTTCTCGGCTTTCTTGAGGGTGGAGTAAAGGCAGGAGGTTTCCTGTATACCAATAAGGAATCCATATCCATTGGCGCGGTTATTTCAATGGAGGATCTAAGAAAAAATAATCAGACTTATTCCTTCAACATTATTGAACAGTTCAAGGAACATCCATTCATCGCACCACTTCTTGCAGATGGAAGGGTTGAAGAATACAGCGCTCATTTAGTGCCAGAGGCCGGGCAATCCGTAGATCAGATTTATGGTGATGGATACATGATTGCCGGTGATGCAGCAGGATTTACGTTCAGTAACGGACTCGTGCTTCAGGGAATGAACTATGCCATTGTTTCAGGAATTGCAGCAGCAGATGCATATATTGCAACAAAGGGAAGCACATCAGCAGACAGATATGAATTATACAGGGATACCCTGAGGAAAACCTTTGTACTGAGAGACATGGAAACCTTCAAAGGTTCTGACAGGGTAACATGGAGTGAAAGCATTCACAACACAGTTCCTGCAATGGCAGAAGAGATAATGCTCAATATATTCTCAGAGAATGGAGAACCGAAGAAACACCTTTCAAGAATAGTTATGGAATCTGCCTTCAAAAACAGGCAGAAAAGAAAGGATATGATTGTGGATATGTACAGAATGATGAAGAGGTTGTAAAATGACAAAAATAGAAGACAGATTATCGTTGTTGAATTACAAGATTGACAAGTCCTATGAGCATATCACAGTGAACCATGATATCTGTGCAGTGTGCCCAGACCATTTCTGCACATTTGCATGCCCTGCAAAATGCTATACGCTCATAGAAGGTCAGTTGAATTTCAAGTATGAGGACTGTGTGGAATGTGGAACCTGTGATATTGCATGTTCCCACGGAAGCGTCCTGTGGACAAACACAAAGGGCGGTCACGGGGTAAAATACAAATACGGATGATCAAAATGGCACTGGAAATAATAGTTATGATAAAACAGGTACCTGACAGTTCAGAGGTCGTTATAGATCCTGTTACATTCACTCTCAACAGGGGTGCAGCAAGGAATGTAATAAATCCAGCAGACGAAAATGCAGTGGAACAGGCTCTCCTCATAAAGGATAAGAATCCTGGAACCCATATCACAGTTATAACTATGGGTCCACCCTTTGCAGAAACTGCCCTTCTGGACTGCATGGCAAGAGGGGTTGACAGGGCAATCCTGGTTACAGATAGAGCGTTTGCAGGTGCAGATACTTATCCTACAGGTTTGACACTTGCTGCAACCATTACAAAGATTGGAAAGTTTGACATCATTTATGCAGGGGAGGAATCCACGGACTCATCAACAGGACATGTGGGACCTGGTGTGGCTGAATTCCTTGGCATTGAGCAGGCATCATACACATCAAACTCATGGGTTGAGGATGGTTCAGTGTTTGCAGAGAGGCAGCTTGAGGATGGCGTTGAGACTGTTAAGATGGAACCACCATGCCTCATAACAGTACTTACCAATGCCAATATACCCAGGGAAGCAACCCTCAGGATGAAGATAGATGCACTGAAGAAGGGTATTGAAACATGGACACTTGCAGATATAAATCTTAAGCCAGAGTGGGTTGGTCTGAAGGGATCGCCAACCATTGTCAAGTCAATGAGAACAATAAACGAGAAGAAGAGAGAAGGAAAGAAGTTCGGCGTTGATGAAATGGATAAGTTTGTTGACGAGCTTGTATCAAAGGAAATTCTCAAATTCGGAGGTGAATGATATGGTAGGATTGATCAACGCTGAGAAGCCGGAAAATCTTGATGATTACAAGAATGTGATGATATTCCTTGAGGCGAGAGATGGAAAGATAAAGAAACCAGGTCTCGAGATGATATCTGTTGGCGCAAGCATGGCACACAAGGTAAATGAGATTCTCATAGGCATAACATTTGGTGAAAAAGTAGGTACCATGGTTAAGGAGGCAGGGGAGTATGGATGTGACAGGGTGATCGGTTATGAATCACCGGATCTGAAAGATTTCAGAACAATTCCATATGCAACACTGCTCAGTGACCTCATACAGGAGCTGAAGCCAAATATACTTCTGATTCCAGCCACAAGGAATGGGAGAGATCTTGCGTCAAGGATTGCAGTTAGATCAAGAACAGGTGTGACTGCAGACTGTACAGAACTGGATGTGGACCCTAATGGAAGAATCCTTCAGGCAAGGAGACCAACCTATGGGGAGAGCACACTTGCAGAAATTCTGTGCAGGAGTCACAGGCCTCAAATGGCAACCGCAAGGCCAGGAATATTCCCTGTACCTGAAAGAAACAAAGATGCCAAATATGAAAGTGAGGTCAGGAAGGCAAAGATAAAAAAGGAATACCTGAAGAAAGAGGTAGTAGATTTCAGGCCAAAGACCACTGTTGATCTCACTTCTGCAAAATACATAGTGAGTGGAGGTCTGGGACTGGGAAAAGCTTCCGGATTCAAGCTTATACAGGAACTGGCAGATGAGATTGGTGCATATGTCGGCGCTTCCAGGCCAACAGTTGATCTTGGGTGGATTGGAAAGGATCATCAGGTTGGGCAGACAGGGCAGTCCGTCAGGCCTAAACTGTACATCGCCTGTGGTATTTCAGGTAAGGCACAGCATCTTATGGGAATGAAGCTAAGCGAGAATATAGTTTCAATAAACACTGATCCTGAGGCAGAGATTAACAGTATATCTGATTATATAATCAACGCAGATCTTTATGAAGTTCTTCCAAAACTTACTGATGCCATAAGAAAAAAGAAGGCTGAATTATCAACACCCGATAAAAAAATAAGTAAGAGTTCAAAGGAAGAAGAGAAGAAAGAAGTAAGTCCGGAAAGCAAGGAATAGTCAGTTAAAAAACTGAAATTATCTTTTTTATTTTCCAGTATTTTCTAAACAACAGTATTTAAATACGTGTTATACATATTCTATATCAGAGTGATTTAAGTTGCCAGAATCTGTGAATGAAAAATTTGGAAACAGGAAAGAGTACAGATCCGGGGTGAAGGATATGTATGATGAAAATGAAGATTTCAGGATAACCATAGATCTATCATCGCCAGAACCGATTTATAAACAAATCTATAATGACATAGTGAAGAACATTGCCATGGGAATACTGAAAAAAGGGGATAGGCTGCCATCCTCGAGGGAGCTTTCATCCATCCTTGGAATCAATTATCATACGGTGAATAAGGCCTATGGGTACCTGGAGATGGAAGAATACATATTTCAGGATCGGAGGAAGCGCATTATTGTAAATGAAATAGTGGAAAGTAAGGAGAGGAAGATGGACAGTATGTGGGAAATGCAGATGAAAAATCTTCTACTGGAGTCAATATCAAAGGGGTATTCAGTGGACCAGGTTAGGCAAAGAATTAATGAGCTAATTGAGGAAATAGTGGAACAAAAGAGGTGATCAAATGTTTTCTTTCCTAATTCTTTCAATCTTCATTCCGGTGGTTCTTTTCATAGGATTATTCTTTGCATTTAATCCATATTTCACCAGACCTGAACTCATATTTGGAGTCAGGTTAATGGATTACCAGAACTTTGTTCCAGTAATTAATGGAATGAAAAAAAGGAATGTCATTTACGATCTTCTAATATCGGTTTTATTCCTTGGTTTGGCATTGATACTTTCAGTATATACATCAGCAATAATTGCCTCTCTTTTCCCAATTGCTGAAATTATACCTCTAACTTTGGTGTATTTTCATTTCAGGAGGTCTACAAAGGAGTTGAAATCCAGTGCAGGAGAGGAGAATAATAAAAACAGTACAGTATCAGCTTATATTTCAAAATCAAGTATGAAGGTGGGTGCTGTCTGGTACGCACTCCCATGGATAGAACTGATTGTTTTCATAATTATAGGAATACTTCACTATCCTGCCATTCCAAACAGGTTTGCAACACATTTCGGCCTGAATGGCAAACCCAACGAGTATGAAACAAAATCTATCTTCTCTGTATTTTCACTTCTCGTATTCACTGCAATCCCACTCACCGTTCTTCTGGAGGGCATCTCCTATGCAATTAATAGGACAAGATCAGGGAACAACAATGCGCAACCAAGAAAGTCATCCATTCAGATGAA
>JAMDCG010000050.1 GCA_023489425.1 Thermoplasmatota archaeon | reverse complement strand
GCATCAATTTCCTCCAGATAGTGAGATGTAAGAATTATGGTTACGTCCATTTCTTTCTGAATTTGCCTTACATAATCCCACATCTGTGTCCTTGTCTGGATATCAAGACCCAGTGTTGGTTCGTCGAGAAACAGTATCTTTGGGTTATGAACAAGCCCTACTATGAGTTCCAGCCTCTTCCTCATTCCTCCGGAGTAGGTTCTAACATACCTATTTGCGGCTTCTGTCATATCAACAAGTTCAAGTAGTTTTGGAATTCGTTCTTCATATTCTTCTTTGGGTACATCATAAAACTGAGAAACCATCACTAAATTTTCTCTTCCTGTTAGGTCTTCATCTGCAGTAAGGTCCTGTGGAACGACACCAATAGTCTTTCTTACCATAAGGGAGTCTTTCCTTATATCATACCCTGCCACTATGGCAGTTCCTTTTGTGCAGGAAATCCTCGTTGTAAGCATATTGATTGTCGTTGTTTTTCCTGCTCCATTTGGTCCAAGAAGACCATATATTTCCCCATCTCCAATCTCAATGTTCAAGTCATCAACAGCCTTGATTTTCCCATTATATATTTTGCTCAGGTTATGAGTTTCAATTATGGATTTCATTCATTTTTCACTCTCCTTTATTTTTTCAAGAACAGCCATTAACTTAGTTTTCATATCATTAATTTTTGAAGGATCAAAATGGGAATAATCAAAAGTTTCAATAATATATGTTAAGTTTGCAGTTGTCTCTTCCAGAATATCATTTACATTTTCTGTGCCTATGAGATTTTTTACCATGTCATCGTACTTCTTCATCTCATTCCTTCCTTCTTCGGTAATGCTGTATCTTCCATCATTGTCCCTTTTCACGAAGCCTTTTTCTTCCATATGTGATAGGGCGGGATATACGCTACCAGGACTTGGTCGCCATCTTCCATTTGATTTTCTGGACATTTCTTTAATAATATCAGCACCCTTCAAAGGGCCCTCCGAAATATTCCTCATTATCCAGTAATTTAACATTCCACCTTTCATGTCTTTATCAGTATCGATTTACGATATATAAAACATTTTGAAAGTTTTAAGCTTATTATAATATTAAAAAAATAAATTGAAAAAACCTTCCACACTATTAGAATTTCTATGCATAAACATTCTTTTAGAGAAATTTCCCTATAAGAGTTACTTTTTAGTATGAGTCAGATTCACCTTTTAAGTAGGTTTACATTTCGTGGAAGAGTAAAAACAATAAGATTTATCTAGTTACAATCATATTACCAACCAAATAAATGAAACTAACTAAGCTGATATTCATCGCTGCCTTTTCGATCATATGTGTTTTTCTTATTGTTTCAGCGTCTAGCATATATGTATCTGCTGAAAATGATTTGAAAGACATAGAACTTTCATTTGTCAAACTTGAGATGACAAACGGAAAATTGACAGCAAGCATGGACGTTTCAGCCAGGAACACAAATGCTCTTCCCTCAACAGTTTCAATATTCAACAACAATCTCACAATAAACCCCTATAGCAGTTCAAATTCATTTTTCAACGTTCCCATAAACATTACCTCCCTTACCGCTAAAGGATGGCCAACAGATTCTATTATCTATTATGCCAACGCAGTTATATCAGAGTTTCTAAATGGCGTAGGAGTTGCAACCCTTTCCAGGAATATCAGCACTCAGTTACCGTTCCTTTTCACAAACGTTTCCCTCGTTAAGAGTTCAAATAATAACACCTATACTTTATTCATCAACGATATGATTCCAATTGGGATATCAGTTATCAAAGTAGGAATGTATATGGGAGAAAATTTTCTCGGCAATCTTTCCTTCGTCAGTCAATCAGGCAACGTAAGTGGCAATCTTTCTCTTTCAGGGGTTCTAGATAACTCAAACTTACTGGGAAATCTAAGTTCTGTATTCTTTGATTTTCTTGGTGTAAAATTAAATTTAGCGCAATTCATGGGTAAAAATTGAACATCAGAATATCTGCCTGCCAAGAAATTTAGTATCATTCAATTTTTCAAAGATTAACTCTGAGCAAACTCTGCATTCTTTCACTTTGTTTACCTTTATTTTTTGCAATTCCATCAGTGTGGCAGAATAGAAATAGAAGTTTTCATCCTTAATACGATCCTGAAAATATCGTAACAGTAAAGAGGTTCCCATAACTGATACTGTACTTGGAACTGGAGGAGAAATCTGGTCCGCATGGCAGTTTAGAGGAATCATTCTCTTTCCACCTGTAAGGCAATTAAGGCAGGCAGTCTCATCCGGCACAATGAGCATGAATTCGCCAAAATATCCATAACTATTGGTCATTATCCATGGAATTTTCTTCATCACGGCATATTCATTTATCAATTCTCTGGTCAGAAATGAGTCGGTAGCTTCAAAGATCAGGTCACTATTTCCAAGTATGGCATTAATATTTGATGAATCTACATATTCTCTAACAAAGCTTAACTTCTTATTGATTGAACGATTTTTGATTTTATTGTATACGGTTTCTGCTTTATTCATACCTAAATCATCCTCATCAAAGAGGGGCTGTCGTTGCAGGTTTGATTGTTCAACAGTGTCACCATCAATCAGTCTTATCTGTGCACCTAAAGATGATAACAGCGTAGATGCAAGCTGTCCATTACCCCCAAGCCCTATTATAGAAATATTGACACCATTTAAGATTTCTTTCACTTAAAGAACATAGAAAAGTAATAAATATAGATTATTTCTAATGCAACAATGAAAGTAGCAGTAGTCAATAAGGTAGGCCAAAATTTGGATATCGAGGAAAGGGGTACGCCAGAGCCTGGTGCAAACGAAGTAGTTCTGAGACAGGATCTGACTGGTATTTGCTACAGGGATATTCTAACCCGGGATGGGTTCTTTCCCAGGCTTCACACTCCTATAGTTCCAGGTCATGAAGTTTCAGGAATAATCGAGAAAGTTGGTTCAGGTGTGGAATATTTTCAGGTTGGTGACAGGGTCACAAGTCTGATTTATGTTCCCTGTGGTCACTGTTATAACTGTGTTTCTGGAAACGAGAATCTGTGCACAAATAAGAAGACACTTGGAGAGAACATAGATGGTGCATACTCAAAATATGTTAGGTTAAATCAGAGAAGTCTAGTAAAGGTTCCCAAAGAGGTAACTTCAGAACTGGCAGCAATTTCAGCTTGCGTAACAGGAATGCTTGTAAATGCCCTGAAGAGGGTTGGTGGAATAACAGAAGGGAGCAGAGTCGTAATAACTGGAGCAGGAGGTGGAGTGGGGACACACGCCATCCAGATAGCAAAGGCATTTGGAGCAGAAGTTACTGCGGTTACAAGTTCGCAATGGAAAGTTGACTCTCTTTACAAGCTAGGTGCAGATCACGTCATATCTTCAGAGGGGGAGTTCAATAAGAAAGTAAAGGAAATATGGGCCGATGGGGCCAATATATCCCTGGAGAACACTGGAGATGCAACATTCAACGAAGCATTCAGATCACTTGGATTTGGAGGCAAAATGGTCGTTGTCGGCAATCTGAAACCATCCTCACCACCGCTACAGCTTGGAGTGCTTATACTGAAAGGAAACACAATTTCCGGTAATATATCGTCAACAAGAAAGGATATAATGGATGCACTTGAAATGTCGGCTAAGAAAAAGATCAAAGCTGTGGTTTCAGAAGAGATTTCAATAGACCAGATCAATGAAGCATATGAAAGGATAAAAGAGAAGAAAAATGTTGGCAGGGTATTTATAAAGTTCTAAATCAGTCAAAAATTAAGGGGAAGCTATCAGGCAGGTGAGTTTATTTATACTCAACTGTTTTCCATTTCCATCTTTAGCATCTTCTGAAATTCAATGAAAACATTAGATTCGGTGTTCCTTACACTAAGGATGTCTCGAATCATTGAATCGACCGACAATTTATAATTAACAAATTTTTCAACGGTCTTCTTTACATCTTCTAATGCTCTCATCTCAATGGTTGGATCGATTCTATCCCATCTTTTTTCTATCCTGTTTATATTCACCTTGGTATCTCTCAGACTCAAATATGCAATTTCTGACTCTATCTGTTCCATATCTATTTTATTTTCAAGAGAAAATAGCTTTGCGTAAAGTGATAGCTGGTTCACATAGTCCCTGTTAACTTTTTTGGAAGTTTTAAAGTCCACAATAACTGTTTTCTCTGTATTTCCTTCAATGTACTTATACAATCCATCGATCCTGCCCTCAACAGTAATATTTGTCATAATATCCGGGAAAACGTTACTAACCTTTTGCTTGAATTTCATTTCAGATCCTAACCATTTACCCTTCTGTATTTCCCTTACGTATTTATCATAGGAAATGAAATTGCTCCACGTTCTGGTAAGCTTTTCGTCATTCATAATTGGTGGTGTCTCATGACTTTTTATATAATTTTCTATGTAGCTGTGAATATCACTTCCAAAGGTTAAGGCTGAAGATTTAGTCTGTATTCCTAGCACATATGACTCAACAAATTTATCCAGTTCCTTGACCCTCTCGAGCATGGTAAAACTCAGGTTATTCAATTTTTCCATTTTCTTTTTCAAATAATCCCTTATCCATGGTTTGAAATTAAGCTTCAATTTTTCTCTATCGGAAATATCCTTCATACTTACAAATTCATTATTTACTATCTTAGTTGTAAAGTCAATTTTTTTGCATGGTTCTAAATCATATCTCGTTGAAGATTTTTTCTCAGTTATAATATCAAGAGAATTCTTTGTTCTAGTAAGTGCAACAAAATCTATCCTGTTTTCCTCCTTTATTCTTTCATCCCTACTGTAACTCAGATTATTGCTTTTCAGTATGGAATCTACGATAAGATCAATGGCACTTATATTCTTCTTCTCTGTGTATTTTGGAATGTATATAACGTGATCAAATTCAAGCCCCTTTGCCTTATGTACGGTAATTATACAGACCTTCTCTGAGATCTCATCAACACTATCCCTTGAATTCTCCTGAAGTATATACTTCTGGAGACTGGCGAGGGAGTATTCTTCTCCTGTTCCGAATCTATCAAGGAACATGGGAAGAGAGTCAAATACATCCTTGGCAGCCTCAAAGGCTGATTCGCCCAGAGCAATAGAATTTGGAATTATATAATCATTGAATAGCTGAAGAAGTTGATTCTTATGATTTCCATATTTTTCCCTTATATCTATCAACTCTCTGGGAAGAACCTTCTTCAGATCGTTTTCAAATCTCATTCTCTCTGCTATCTGAATACCATCGTATAATGGTATCCTGGAGTAAATTGAATAGATCATTCCAATTATGCTGTCAGAGGTTCCGTAAATCCCACCGATGAATTTTGAAATTTCCTCTCTCCACAGCTTCTCACCTTTCGTACCAGAAATCTTTTGATGTGAAATATTCTTTAATGTGAGAGAATCTGAAAGATCATTTGCCTGTTCATTAGTTCTAACAATAATACCTACGGATTCATCATTATTCTGCTTATTCAGAATTTCTGTTACTGCATCTATCAATTCACCCTTATCTTTCAGCCTGATAAGTGTAACCACCCCATCCTTTTCATTCATGCTCCTGAAATGGTCCAGCTCAGGTGACAGTTCTTCTGGTTCGTGAGTTCTGTAGAAGTTAATGCAATATTCAACAACATTTTTTGGCAATCTTCTGGTTCCATCTATGACCCTTTTTTCAAAATCTTTCCCGGACATCATATCTCTTAAAGCACGAATGTTACCACCCTGGAAACCGAAAATTGCCTGTTTCATGTCTCCAACAGCATACACATTCTCCCCAACCTGCTTTACCAGTTCATATTCTATTTCACTCATATCCTGAACTTCGTCAACAAAAACATACTGATATTTATTGAAGTGGGCCTTGGAATAATTTACAGCTCTTAAGAGAATATCGTTATAATCCATCTGAGATAAATTCTTTGAAGATTCGTAGTCACGGAATATATCTAGAAATCCCTCACATAAGATTTCCATTTCTTCCAGAGTGTAACCATTCACTCCATTACCATTGTTATACTCCATCCTTACATTTTTCTTAAGTTCCTCTATATGGACTTTATCTGGTAAAATAGCAAAACTTTTGAGGAACTTTATCGCATTCACAATTTGACCTACGTTTACTATTGCCGGATAATCTTTCGATAAAACTTCTCCATCATAATTCATTATCTGTCTTGTTTCAAGAGATTTTAATATCTGATATCTGAGGAATCTTTCAGGTATCAAGTCCCCACCTTCCATTCTATGATTTATTATACTTTGAGATAGGCTATGGAATGTATGAATGTCCGGCACCTTATACTTTGTATCCTTCATCTTAATTATAATCCTTCTTTCCATCTCATCTCTTGCCTTATTTGTGAACGTGAGGCATAAAATATTATCTGAATCTACTCCTTCTTGAAGAAGTTTTGAAACCTGATTTGAAAGGTCTTCAGTCTTACCAGACCCAGGATTTGCAGAAACAAGTATCCGTGATTTGCTCATCATATTTCATGATAGTAAGAATAACATTAAGGTTTTTGCCTGTAATATCCCTTCATTATCCACTATAATTTCTGATTTAGAAACAAGTACAGAGCTTAATTAATCAGATACTTTAACACGTTCAATTACGCATCATGAGTTGATTCAAAAGTTATAAATTAAACCTTTTATGATATTCATTTTCGCATTTTACATCTAATTCGTTGTAAAGATTAATTAAGATCGAGAATATAAGAATTTAATGAAGTTAGAATTCTCTAAATTTTTGAGTGGAAAAAATAAGGAGAAATTAGTCAAAAGGCCATATTCGATCTGTATGTTTTACCAAACAAATCATTCGGTTAACCAGAGATTTTCCAGTAATAGTTTTATCTATTAATTGGTGGAACAATGGTCGAATCGAGGAAAGGAATTAGAGAAAGGATTCACAACATAAGGATCAAGAAATATGAATCCTATGAACCATCAATAGAAATTCGTGAAGTGGAATATAACAAGGATGACGGTACCCTTAATGTCTTTGTAACTCCGAAGCATAGAAAATATATTAAGAGCATGGAGGTCACAATAAGGGATTATAAACTTCGGGATAGAGTAGTAAAACTCAAAAAAATTAGAGACGAATTCAGATTATCATACAGACTGGACAATGAGAAAAAGTATAGTTTCTCCTTTTATTCGATTGCCAAAGATGGTAAATTCACTCGAATGGACATTGATATGGAAAAACTAAAAGAAAATATGAGAATAATAGGTATAGAAGAAAGTCATGCTCCTGAAGAAAATCAATCCATAAATAATGTAGTTAAGGAAAAGACCCTATCGTCTATGTCTACGGGATCTATATTCACACCTGTGAAAAGATCCTGGCCAACCTCATCACAGTATGCTCAGTCTTTGCAGAACCCAAACTTTTCTTTATCTAAAAATTATGATGAACTTAAAGGAATAACATTTGAGAAAAACCAGAATGTGAAGTATTCAAGTATTATTCAGGGAGCAGGTAATTTTGGTGTGGTCTTCAAATACAGGAGTAATGCTGGAGACTTTGCACTGAAATGCTTCACAAGAGGAAGTCCAAATATTCAACTCAGATATTATGAAGTTTCCAAAAAAATAAATGATTCACAAATTTCATTCCTTCTTGATTTTAAGTTCTACCAGGATGCATTAAGGGTGACACAACGACCGAAGGAGTATTTTCCAGCGGTGACTATGAAGTGGATCGAAGGAAAAACTCTTCATACTTTTATAAAAGAGAATTTAGCGAACCATGAAACATTTAAGGCAATCGGAAACAATCTCGTAAACTGTATCACGGAAATGCAGAACAATTTCATAGCACACGGTGACCTCTCGTGTGATAATATATTGATAGATACAGGTAATAATGTAAAACTTATTGACTATGACGGAATGTTTGTTCCAGCCCTTAAAAAACTTGGTTCAGAAGAGCTTGGACATGAATCATTCCAGCATCCAAGGAGGGGCAAATACTACGGAGAAAGACTTGATAATTTCTCTATACTCATAATATATACCTCATTGATCGCACTTTCAAAAAATCCGAAGTTATGGAAATATAATGGGGACGACCCCGATAAGCTTCTCTTTGATATTACTGATTTCGAATCTCCAGATCGCTCAAAAGCGTTAAGGGACGTTCAATCTGAAAGTCCAAAATTAAAGAAGCTGGTAAAACTAATAAATGAATACCTGGGGCAGCCTCCAGACTGGTCAGGTTTTGATCCTTCCACTCTTCTCAGAATGAGATAAGTATGGCTGAAAGGTCATCATTTTTTATGGTATTTTCGTTTCTCATATCATCAAAAAAAGTTCTGTCATTATAATGATCCCATAATAGTCCGAAACTATCTTCGCCTGCCTCCATTATAAATTTTGACATGGCATCAGTCGCGAGTATTATCTCATTTCCTTTAATAATCTTAAATTTCTCCTGCTTAATATTTAATTTCTGTTCAAAGGGTTTATTGTTTAGGGGGAAACCATATCCAGACCAGACGAGACTTGGGTGAATACCAAATTGATCTGGGGAATTAAGTGGAAAACTTTTCATCTTGCCCTCATCAAAGATGAAAATACATGAATCTCCTATAGCATGAACAATTAAGCTTTCCATAGAACCAAATTCTGTACTAATACCCAAAAAAGTTGAATAGGCTCCTCGAACAGCCTTGTTTTTAACATTCCATTTAAGTCCTTTCCAGTTTATGCTCTCATACCACATCTTTCTGGAATCTTGAATAAATTGCCCTATGTCGTTTTTTATTTTCTCATCCCCATTGTTATTAACGAACTCGTTTGTCAGGGCAAAAGCCCACTGTCCTGAAAATATAGAATCACTTGCACCATCAGCTATGGCGAACTTTAGTTTTTCAAGATTTATACTCAGGGAATCCTCTGTCTCCTCAGGATTGTTTCCAGATTTAGAAAAATTAAAGGAGTGAACCTCCATCATTCTACCTTGTTATATACCACTCTTGTTCCAATGTCCAGAAGCTTTATCAATTCTTCAAGATTTGCGTTAAAAACATATGCTTTGGAACCACTTTCAACGTTTGAGAATTCCTCCTTTGCTATGGCAACCATTGGCTCTGGAACAACGCTTGTCATTGAAAACATTGTTCTTGCGTTCTTATCCTCAGGTATTTCTGTTTCATCCTTTGGAAAACTTATTGGTTTTTCATCCTTTTCGGAGAGATGGCAGTTCCACAATAGAACCTTCCCATCAGAAGTTTCCATGTTCATTATCTCTTCAGCAATGTCAGATGGATTCCCATCCGTTGCCCCACCATCACTAATATTTATGATAACCGGGGGAAAAGAATTCCCATGCTCTCCAATCCACTTCTCTGTCCATTCCTTAGCAATTGTTAGAGCTTTTACCATGGGAGTATCGTATGATGCGACAGGTTCAAACCAAACTGGAAACTCCGTTTCAATTGTTTCACCATCTATTTCCTCAGAATGTTTCTCCATTTTCAAAATATGACTCTCAAGTTCTGAAATTGATACAGGACTATCTCCAATCAAGCCCCGTGCATCTCCACTCTTGAATCCGTAACCAATTACTCCAACATCAAAATAAGGTCTTATGCCATCTGACTTTGTACATCTACTTATAACCTCATTCAACTGCCTGTTAATTGCATCTGAGGCCTCTTGGGCTTTTGATCTCTGTCCTCCTGCAATCTTTCTACTCATAGATCTTGACTGATCTAGGAGAAAAATGAAGAGCCCAGGATTTCTTCTGCTTATTTCTGCGTCATATGTCATTTACTTTCATTCCTTCATTAAATATAAAATTTATCAATGCTTCTTTTCAAATAATCCAAGAAACACTGCTACTAGAATTACTATATAACCTATAATGAAAATTCCGGGATATGCTATTATTCCTGCAACGGAAATTACAGCCATAGTTGTTAGACCAATTTCTTTCTTTCTTCTGCTAAGTTCGACGCCTATTATTCCAATAACACTGAAGAGTAAGTTATCAACTACAGCAGCCCCTGCACTCACCTTTCCAAAGAATGAAATATAGCTTGTAATGTCATGCAGCACAAACAGAATCAATGCTAGAACTATGTTTATGAGAGCTCCTATTATCCCTATTTTATAATAAAGCTTAAATGATGCCATGGTAGATTGATAATTTTAAGCTATTAAAATATATCATTTTTTTAATTCATACTTCTTTCCTCTCCATTCAATATGGGTTGATCTAACTCCAGTAATCATATTGATGAAATAGATAAATGGTAACACTATTGACGCTATTGTAACCATCATTATGTTCTGCTTCTCTCTAGAAACGTTAATGGCAATTGCCATTCCCCATGGAATGTATCCGAGAAGGAATAAGTTCCAGACAAAAATGGATAGTGGGATTAAGGCAATTACATATAATATTACTATACCATAAATCCCAATTCCTGCATAGAATGCGTTCTTACTGTGAGATATGCTTATGGCAATTTGCCTATTGGACCATTCCATGAAGGTTTTTCTATCCTCTCTAGTGTATACAACTGGTCTAGTATTATGAGCATAAGCAATCTTGAGATTTCTTTCCTTGCAAATGGATGTAATTGTGGAATCATCTGAAATGGAATTAGCAAACTTTTCAAAATTATCTGGAAAAATTAAATCATTCCTGAAGGCGACCGATCCTCCCCAAACAAATCTTGTCAATCTGAACTCCATCATGTTTATTCCAAGGTATCCCCATGTTTTTTTAATATAGTCCCATATATTTCCTCTGTCAGCAGGATCATAATAGGGATAAGTTGTGCTTGCACCTATATTTTTGTCCGCAAGAGGACCTAAAAGACTTTGCAGCCAGTTGGGTTTAACAAGTGTATCTGAATCCAAAATAGCAAAGTAATCACTTTCCTGATATTTTTTGAGTGCAGTTGCTATAGCACCAACTTTTCCACTCCCGCTGTGACCGCCATCTGAAACTAGAATTTCCATGTCATGTTTTTTCAGTATCTGAACCGCAGGATCATCTAAATGATCAACAACAGCAACAATATTATACTGTTCGACTGTTTGATGTTTTATTGCATCTAAATTTTTTTCAAAATTAAGATCGACGCCCTTGCACGGAAATATAACGGTAACCTTTTTTAAAGCTATATTCTTCTGACTGGAACTTTGTCTTTTCCACCACACAACAAGATATATCCTTAGGGATAGAAATACTATAAGTACCAATATGATGAATGCCCAGAGTATTTTTATAATTTCAATGTCTTGAATCATCTATCTCACTAATGGGAACAGTTCTGCTTCCTCTAGTCCCTCTCATAGGTTCAGATTCCTTCCCGATCCTTTTTCCCCTCAATATATTAAATATATCAGAAAGAGAGAGAACAGAAAAGATTATTCCCGTGATCAGGGAAATGAAAAGAAAAATCTCTAGGAATATAATATAATAAGAGGTATGATAGACAACAACTGAGCTGGCAAAATTCATCAACATCGAGATAAGACCTATCATTATGGTAAAAACAAATAATCTGTTGATCTGACCAAATATTGGTTGCTTAAGGCTTTCTGGATGAAAGATCGGGATCATTGAGATCATCACAGTGTAAGCAGCCATCATAAGACCCATAATTGTCCCATAAAAAGTTAGGATCGACGAACTGGAATAGAAAGAAGCAATCTTCGAGGTTAAAAGAGTATCTGTTGGAATATATATCTTTCCTATATTGGTTGTCAGAAAAAAAGTAATAATAAATGACAGAATCACTACATTTCTCAACTTATAAAAGGAATCCAATCTACCCTTAAGCCTGACCTGAGCCATGGAATATTATAGTTATCCGGTATAAAATTTTTTATTAGAATATGGCTAAAAATTATGAAATTTTCAGAAAAATCTGAAAGTTGATTGATCTATAAGCTCTGTAAAACTTTCTAAATCTATCTCCCCATCTTTAAAATTTGCAACTAGTTCTGTCCATCTCACTTCAAAATCAAACGAAAGATTCTCACCTTTTACCGTAAAGAGCAAACGGGTAACTCTGTCTACATTCTCCTTGTCCGGGAAATCAATACTTTCTATTTCTTCGTTATTATCTGCATTTTTAACATATGTGTGGGAAATGTATTCAAAGGAAAAGTTATGAAGGGGAAAATTTCTTCGTTTCTGTATTGCAAGCATCCTCACAAAATATTCAATGATATTTCCAAAATCACCTTCTATCTTAGTCGGCTCTTGCATATATTTAAATCCCTATATGGTTTTTAAATTTTTTTAATTTTTCATATTAGATATACATTTCTTAAGAAAGAGCAATGCGTAAAAACTTTTTTTCCAAAATTTATTATGTTGTGATTGAATAAAAGAAATATGACGGATGATATTCCAGAGGTTAGAACAAAGCACCCTTACTTAATGTATGAAATGCTCAAGGAGACTCCAAAAGCTCTAAAAACTACTCTAAAAAATGTGATTGATGAAGAAATTGATTTCAGACGCGGTTCTGTAACTGTAACAGGAAACGGAACATCATATCATGCAGGAGTTCTTGGGTTTCAGTCTATTTCTGATGAAAATAAACCATGGAATCATATACAGTCATATGAACTTGAAAATTACAAAACGCCTGGAAATAATATTGTTGCATTCTCACATACCGGTAAAACGTATTCAACTGTCCAGTCAATAAGAAAATATCCAGAAAAATTCAGTGTCGGTGTGACTCATGATCAAAATTCTTCACTGGCGCAAATATCCAGCAAGAGTATAGTTATTCAGGAAAAGGATAAATCTCTATGTAACACAAAGGCATTTTTTGATAACTCTTTAGCGTCTCTTATAATCGCCAATAAGTATGAAAAATCAAAGTATGACTATGAAGGGTTTATTTCCATGATAGATAAGAATCTTATGAGGGCAGATATTGAGATGAACTCGATTGTTAAGGAAATCGGAAAGGTCAAAAATATTTTTGTGCTAGGGGCGGGGAACAATTTTATAGCCGCACGGGAAACTGCTCAAAAACTAAAGGAGGCAACACACATACATAGTGAAGGCATAGAACTGGAAGAATATAACCACGGTTGCACATCTGTTACAAATAAAGATACTCTGCTTATTAACATATGCAACCGCGAAGATACATCAAGGGTAGAACAAATAAACAGAGGAATAAAATATGTTGGAGCGAAATCTATAGGCATTGGTGGCCCAGGAGACTTTGAAATAGAACTTGATGTCAGAAATAGCTTTGAATTACCTATACAGGCAATAACTTATACCTATTTCCTTGCCTACCATCTTGCAGTTAAACTTGGAATCAATCCAGATATACTTAGATTCGACGAAAAAGACTATTATGATTTTGATATGGAAATATTTCCAGCCGGCCAGCACTAAGAGATTTTCTTATTGGCCTTTTCTATCTTATTCTCAATTTTCTTAAGTTGGAATGGGTCAGTAGGTTGCTTACTCTTAAGCATTTTATTTCTCAATTTTTCCCTCAGTTTATCATCCTTGCATAAATTCAGAACACTAATTTCGAATTTCTCAAGCTCTCTCATTTTTATCATGCCTCATATGGATAAGCTGAATTTATTTTTAACTCTCTGACTGAATTCTTTATATGTAGAATTTATTCTATTTTCAATATCGTCCTGACTATCTCCATATCCGTAGAATTCAATTATTAGAACTGGATTATTAAATTCAAAGGATTCTGGATGGGATTTAATATTTATTCCATTGTTCATAACGTCAAATACTTCTTTTATCAGTGGAGCAATGGCACTTTCCATTATCCCATTTACCCTTATTTCTTTGCTCATGTAAGCTTTTTTAGACACGCCCATATTTAGAAGGATTTGTGGTAACATAGATCTCATCTCCCTCGGCACGCCTGGAACAGAAAATATTATTTTTCCATCATATTTGAGAAACATGCCAGGTGCGGTACCGCCTTTATTTTCTATTATTTCTGCACCCAGTGGCATTTTCGCCATTTTTAATCTCTCTTCTGTCAATTCTAGTTTTAGAGATAGATATTTTGTCTTTAAAATATCCACTGCATGAGGATTCATTTCTAATGGTAATCTGAGGCATTTACTGATAGATTCAATAGAAATATCATCCATAGTTGGCCCAAGTCCGCCAGTTGTTATAATAACATCAACTTCATCTAATAAAAACTTCAATGATTTGCATATTTCATCTGTTTCATCCTTACACGCAATGTGATAAGCTACATTGAACCCGTTTGATGTGAGAAATGAGGATATTTCTGCTGAATTAGAATCAACCGTTCTTCCCTTAACAACTTCATTTCCAATGGAAATAACAGCTATATTCATACTCTCACTTCTAGATATTATTCAGATAGGAAACGTAGAACATTAGTGCGGACATCCCAACAAGCACCATCATGAATATGAGCATTTGTCTCTTTCTGTTTTCCAACTTTATCTTTTAATGATTACTATTAATCTATTTAACTTTTACAAATTGAACGATTTAATTATAAATGGATAGGAACATATTTATTTTGTTAAGTTCATTACCTCTTGATCTTAATAGGTGTAGTAAAAGATGAACATAAGGAGATTAATTCTCGATGTTGGCAAGGGGATAAACAGGCCAACATTAATGGAACTTTCAGAGATAATTAGTTCGGTGAAGGGTGTAGAAGGAGTAAATATTATCGTTACTGATATGGACATAGAGACCATGGGTGTTAATATTACCATAGAAGGGAATAATATAAATTATGAACAGGTTCTAAAGGGTATTGAAGAAGTTGGAGCTGTAGTTCATTCAATAGATGAAATAGCAGTAGGCAGTAAACTAATTGAAAATATAAGGCGTGATGAGTGAACGAAGATGACTCTTTTGCTCTAAGCATAGGAGCAATAGACGGACTAATCACATCGCTGATGATAACAAGTAATGCAATAATAAGCAAATCTAACATCATGCTAGAGGCAGCCCTAAGGATCAGTTTAGGGTCAGCGGTTGTCGGAGCGGCAAGCTTCTTCGTTGCAGAATATGGAAGACTCAGGCAGGGAGAATACAGGATAGCTCATTTACTGAAACCATCATCAAATCCAGGTCAGAGCAAAACATCTGTAATGAGAAGAAATCTAAGTGATGCATTCAAGGGTGGTTCATTATCGTTTATCATGGGGTTTGTTGGAGCGGCAATTCCAATAGTAAGTTATTCATTACTGCATAGAGAAGGGATTTATTCTTTAACTTTCTCATATCTGGCATTAGGTATAATGGGGATATTTCTAGGGAAAAGTTCTGGAGGAAAAGCATCAAACTGGTTTATTTCTCTGGTTATACTGGGAGTTATAATGACCGTGGCTGGATATTACTTAAGAATAGTATCATAAAATAACAAATTGATGAAAAAGATAAACTAATCGAAGTAATACAGTGCAGGTGCATCGACTAGTATATCTTTTGTTACTGAGCGTCATTTATTTTCTCTCAATTATAATAGAGATAATTGAAGGCATATTCATTTTCTCCGGACAGATATATTACTTATTCTATTCAATCATAGGATTGATAGTATTAATGCCACTATTGGAATATATTTCATATAGAAAAATAAGCATTTTAAAGTTTTATCCTATAAGTATTTTCATTCTATCCACATTTTTAACCATTTTAATGGATTTCAACTATTTTCCTGCCCTTGCTCTTCAAATAATCGCACTCATATTTTCCATAAGGTACATTATGGATAATGACAGAATGAAGAAATATCATTTAGTTTACATAATTTATGGTTTTCTAATGCTTCTTCTTTCATCCCTTCTCAGGGTGATTTCATTTGAGAGATTATCTCAGGTTTTGATTTTTAACATAGGTGATGATATTAATGTTAAAGGGGTTCCATTTTTCTTCAGCAATGGGGTTGTGATAGCTGGAATGAGGTATTTCGTGTTTTCCTTCAGTTTTCAGTATATGATCATAATACTAATTTTGGGGTTCCTGCTTCTTGAAAATGCAAGAAAAATAATTCAAATATCAAAAGTCAAAAATCAGGGGAAAAGCAACTTACTCAATTTAACATCCATGAGCTTCTCTGTATTTTCGTGCCAATGTGAAACCGTCACATCCATAATCCCAGCCATTGGTGCTGAAATTCTCGGCATAATATCACTGCCCATAATAACAGAAAGTCTCATTCTTTCAATAGGAACATTCCTGTATCTTCATTTTGTCCAAAGGGAAAGATATGGAATATTTGGCAAACTTTGGAATTCAAAGAAAAAGAGAAAAGGCTTATTATTCATAGCCCTCCTGATAATGATTCTAAGTCCAATACTGATAACCTTTGGTGTCTATTTTGGGTTGCAAAGAAACCTCCTTTTCTATTTTGGAACTAATCTCGGTCTATTTGCGGTTTCATCCTTAATATTCACCCGTCTATTTAGTGAAATCAGGATTAGTATTGGTATATCAAAAGTGTTGTATGTTGTTTTGGCTCTTCTCACAATCTTTTTCATGGTTGTATGGTATGTTCCAGCAGTTCTTGATGTTGCAGTGAAGAACGGGTTAATCTTTTCAATCATGGGCCTGTTTTCAGTGCTTTCCGGTATTCTATTATCATTAATGCTAACACCAATTAATAAAATAGGGAGATCCATAATATATGAATACATAACTGGGATGTTTCCAGTAGTTTTTGTAATAGTACTTTATTATACTGTTATTACTTCAAGCCAGATTTGGCCAGCTTTCAGCATAACGAGTCAACTCATATTTGGTCTTGTGCTATTGGGAATAAGCCTTCCAATTATGTGGTTTTCCACTAATTATTCAATATATGGAAATTATATAGCGAACAAAGACACACACAGATAATGTACATAGTCTGTTTAAAACGAATTAAGCATTTATCATATGATGTTACAATTAGAAATGCGTAAATATTAAGTTCAAATTAAAGCCTATGCAAATTGAAATAGTTTCTGAAAATGGTAATCTTTTTCCAATTGCTTACGAAAATGGCTCTGTTAAGAAGGGAAAAAAGATTTCAAATCTAAATAAATTCTACAAGGAATTAAGTGAAAATATAAATTCTGCAGAATTTGTGCAGGGTGATACAAAAAGTTATACGAGTGTCATTCCAGTTAATCCTGGCAAAATTCTTTGTCCTGCTTTGAATTTCAAAAATCATTCCGCTGAAACTGAACAGAAAAGCCCTGAATTTCCATATTTTTTTCCAAAATTCTCCAATTCATTAATACCATTTAATGGAAAAATATTAAAACATGAAGGTATAAAACAGCTGGATTATGAGGGAGAAATAGCAGCAATAGTAGGAAAAAAGACGTCAAAAGCTTCAAGGAGTGAGGCTCAGAATTCCATAGTTGGTTTTGCGGTAGTGAACGACGTAAGTGCAAGAGATTATCAAAATCAATTTTCACCCAATTTAGGAAAGAACTGGATAATGGGAAAAGCCGCAGACACTTTTCTTCCTGTAAGCAAAACTGTGTTTATAGGAAAAGAAGAAGAATTTTCAATTAAGACTTTTGTGAATGGTGAAATTCGTCAGGATGGTAACACAAAAGACATGATATTCTCATTTGCAGATATGGTATCTTATATAAGCAAAAATATAACACTGGAACCTGGAGACATGATTCTCAGCGGTACACCAGCTGGTGTTGCAGCATCAGGTAAATACCCATATCTTGGGAAAGGGGATATGATAAGGATAGAATCAGAAAAAATTGGCAAACTTGAAAATGTTGTTGGATAAGATTTTTGTATATTTATCATTTAAATGATATTCGAGGAAAGCAAGGAAGAGCTGTTTCAGGCTAAAATTCCATTCCCCATATTCATTCCTGAAAATGAAGAAATTAAATCATCTATCAGATTTTCATATAATGAACCTATTTCAGTCAGGATTGAAGTTGGATCAGACAGAGAAAGAATCTCAATCAAGGAATCATTCATGGACTGGTTCTATTATGGGTTTCCAAAAAACCATATGAAGAGTTCTGTTGAATATTATGGAAAGGAGACAGTACAAATAATGGACATAAACGGTGAAAAAAGTGTAATTTTTTCCGGACCAGATTATTTAGGCCGATCATCATCAACTGCTTTCTTTAATGGAACTATGCTTGAATTCAGGTACGAAGAAGGAATGGAAGATGCAGCTCTGAATGTGATTAGAGATATAAGGACTCATTCAGTCGGAGCAATAAACTTTATAGACAGTTCATTCCTTTGTAATTATCATTCAAATTTTCAGTGGTTTGAAAACGAGAGAATCGGAAGGCTCTCCTGGAAAAAACTATGGGGAGAGGGACTATGGAATTACTTTCCTGATTCCACTGGAGAATTCCAACACCTTCATAAAATCACAATCTTTAAAAATAGATTGAACGAATTTATGTGGGTTGATGTTTCCAGGAAGAATAGTGGCATTAAAAATTTAAGGTACAGATTTTCAAGAGGTGGAAATATTTTTAAACTAATGAAAACCAAGGATAATTCTTTCTATGGGGCTATTTCTGACATAGGACCTTATCTTTTTCAGAACGAAGATGAGAAATTCGTTTATACAGTTACAGTTCCCAGAATGAAAGAATTTGAAAAGAACTGTCAGAATTTTTTTTCACATATGGAAAATTTAAATTTCAGCCCATTTTTACCGTGATCAATGCCTTTCAGATATGATATTGGTATCTCCTCTGGGAAGAGAATTCAGGGAGAAGGTATAGAGATTGGGAATGGAGCTTCAGGTTATCCATATTTAATTAATGCCCGATCTCTGATGTTCCACACACTAATCACGGGTAGAACCGGAACTGGAAAATCCAATCTTCTATTAAATCTTTGCAAGAATATTCTTAAAGTAGAGAGTTCAAATATGATCGTAATAGACTTTCACGGTTCACTTTCAGACCATATTATTACAATGATAGATAACAAGAAACTGATCTATCTTGGGAGTTCACCAGATGGTAAAAGTGTTGTGAAAATGAATATATTAAAAGGTGCCTCCCAATCTTCTGTATCATTCTACCTTATACAGGAAATATTCTCCAGAGAATCTTCACTCTCAGGAGGAACATGGGGACCGAGATTACAAACCATATTCACTTCAGTACTGAGGGAAATATTACTAAGAGAGCCAGAAGCAACCTTAAGTGACTTCATGGACACACTTCTTTCAAAGGAGATGATGAAATCGCTTTCTGCCAGTTGCACCAAGGAAAGCAGAAAAGTGATAGAAAATCTTATATCAAAATGGCAGTCATGGATAGAATATAGCTCCAGTTCAATAAATAAGTTATATCCAATTTTAAGTGATCCTAAGATAAAATCACTGGTTTCGTCAAGAAATGAAAGCGTAGATATTATAAAGGAACTGACTGAAGGTGATAAAGTAGTTGTAATAGACGTGTCAAAGACAAGATTTTCTACAACTCAAGGCAAAATAATTTCTTCACTAATACTAAACAGAATCTGGACAGAAATCCTTAAAGAAGGAATAACTCCACAAACAATGATTGTAGCAGACGAGGCGCAGAATCTGAATTCTAGCGTGCTGTCTGAGATTCTAAGTGAGGGAAGAAAATTTAACACCTACCTTACCGTAGCTTCTCAGTATCTGGATCAGTACGATCGATATACAAAGGGGTCTCTCCTTTCAAACTGTGGTTCGATTTACTCATTCAATGTATCTGAAAGGGACGCTATGGAAATCACTAACGTTATTACAAACAGAAAGAAGAAGACTGAAGCATTAAAATCTATACTGCTCGGAACACCACATAATGTAACACACTTTAATTTCCTTTCGAAAAGTGGAATAGAAGTGGATAGTTTTATCCCTTACTTAATTGATACAAAGGTAAACAAAATTGAAGTCGAATCTAGAGTAGGGGAAAGTTTAGATCTGTATGGTAACGATACAGATGAGGAGCCAATGTCAGAGATTTTAACTCTGCCTGATCATACTTATTTATCAACATTTATGCTGCGGTTCCTTGAAAGTAGAGATATATTTCCAGAAAGAGAAAGAAAACTTAACAGTCTAAGACCAGATATTTTATTTTATTACAACAACCGGCCTGTTGTTGTCGAAATTGAAGTTTCAGATGTGGGGAAGTTTTCAAGGGTAGTTGAAAAAGCCGTAAATTACAGTTCTTTAAAATTGATTTTTCTATGTGGGAGAAATATGGGCAGAATACTATATGAAAAATTTTGCAACAGAGACTCCATGCGAAATAGTCTTGAAAATCTGAAAATGAAAGGGTCTGGATCATATTATGATTACAGGAACATTCTAATATGTGAGGAAAGAAATGGTATTCTGTACTTAGTTGTAGGTGGAAAACTGGTAAGATTTTCAATAGATAAACTTGAAAATTACAGGACCTTCGTGGAACAGTCTGTCATGGGGTCATCTTTTATCGAGATCTGCATGAATGAAATGAGGAGAAAATCGGATTACTTTCTTAGTATTGAGGAAATAAACAATTTATGGGATAAAGCACATTATGCTGAATCCTTTAATTTTAGGAATGAAAGTATTACAATATTTGATTTATATAAATAATTTAGTATAATTAATAGATAATTGACCTTATTAAGGTCAGAAATATATTTATAAGGCATTTGACATGTAAAATTATGATATCTGAAGAGGTAAATGAAAATAACTTCTATAAGAAGACATATGAGTTTGTAAAAAAGCATAGCGCCATAGACAATGAGTTCATAAACAGATTTGCAAAAGGTGATATTAGTGTAGAAGAATTTAAACGTTTTTCTGTGGAATTCTTCCACTTTACCAGGGAGTGGCCAGCAATTCTCTCAACCTTGCTGGTTAACACTCCAGATGAGTCAGATGCTGCTAACCTTACAACTATTCTCGTTTCAGAACTCGGTGATATGGATCCAACCAAGAGACATGAACTTTTATACAGAAAGTACCTTAGAAGTCTCAATATGGAACCCACATCCCTTGTTAAGGCTAAGCAACTACCAACAACAAAGGCTTGGCTAGACGGTATGAGAAACTATTTTTCATCAGATTACTATGAAGCACTTGGAGCAGAATTTGGTCTTGAAAATATGGCTATTCCAATGTGGGACAAAATACTTTCAGGTTTCAAAATCTTCACGCAGAAACATCCTGAATTCAAGGGTGTTGACATAGAGTACTTCACATTTCACAGAGAACTTGAAGAACACCACGAAGAGGCAATGGAAGATGTTCTTGGAACTCACAAGAGTGATCCAGATGCAAGGGAGAAATTTTTCAAGGGAGCAAAAGGAATACTTGATCTGGAAAAGAATTTCTGGCTAGGACTTTCGGATAAACACTGAAATAAAGATAATCTGGGAAATCTCAATCTTTATTTTTTTAAGAATATTTTGTCCATAACTGAGGTTTTGTAATTTATGTTCTTTTACAAAAGGCGAAAAACATTAAATTATATTGAGGTCTTTTCCAGTGTAGAAGATGAAAGTCTATTTTGTAAGACACGGTGAAACAGAGTGGAACCGGGAGGGAAGATGGCAGGGGAGTTTTGACATTGGTCTGTCGGAAGAAGGTAAAAAACAAGCTTTAGATGCTTCATCGCAGTTTGAAAATAAGCCCATAGATGCCATATATTCAAGTGATCTCAAAAGGGCATATGAAACCGCACAATTCATTAGTGCTAGGACAGGATTAAAGAATATAATACGAGATCCAAGACTACGTGAAAGAAGACTGGGGAAGATAGAAGGTAAAACATCGTTGGAAGTATCACAGTTATTATCGATGAACATTAATCTTCTAGATATAATAGGCAAAGATCTACCTGTAGATGGAATGGAACCACTCAAGAGTCAGTTTGATAGAGCCAGCCAATTTATAAACGATCTTAGAAAAAGTGATTATAAAAATACGGTTGTGGTCTCACACGGGGTGACCATAGGAATAATGATCGAAATCATTACCGGAGAAGATTTTAGAAAGAGAAAGATTGGAAATTGCGAAATTATTGAGGTAGTAGTTTAACATTACTTTAATAAATGGCACCAAGTGCCATGAATATAAGTGTTAAAACTGCAAAAGTAAGTTCCAGAGTCACGTATTTCTTAAGATCCTTTCCCTTTTCTGGATTAATATGCTTCGCAAGTCTCATCGCAAATCCCTCACCGAATATCACATATGATACGATGGCAAAAAGGATGCCAATGGAAAGCAGTATACCACCTGTAGAATTAAAGCTAAAAGAAGCATGCAAATATCCAGTCAGGGCAGCCACTATAATACCTAATAATATGGCAAGACCACCCATCATTCTTGAAACATTACCGGAAACCATCAATCTACCAGCCCTTTCTTCAGAGGGAGAAGATAAATATGCTGAAACTGCCGTATAAAACCAGAATATCATAATTATCCACAGGACTCCAATAACTCCGTGTACTTCAGCGAGTGCCCTGAACGTTGTATCCATTTTAAATCAGATCTAAATCATGTCTAGCCTATTATAATTTTTTAATCTAAATATTTAGAATTTATTTCTTAAGCAAAGATAAAAAAAATCATTTTATTTTTTCAAACCAACAACAAGATGAGATACTAGATTAAACTAAATCTTAAATTAATCAACAAATACTGTCACACTCAAATTCAGTCTAAGTCGCAAAAATGATATAGAGAGTTTTGACCTAAAAATACAAATTTCTGAAAGTAACGCTGGACTCTGTTAAGTTTTGAGATTTACAAAAATGCGTTGGAATAAATTATGAGGTGGAATTCATTTTGCATTATGGCTTTCTATTTCTGGAATAATTTGGGGAAAAATTGTCTAAATTTCCACAATAGATTTAATATTTGTAAAACATACTACAATATGCAACACAGAAAAGACGGAAACTTCGTTATGGTGAAGCTAGATGAAGGGGAGGATATAATAAAATCACTGGAAAAGGTTCTGGTTGAAGAAAATATAAAGAACGGTTTTATAGTTTCAGGAATAGGAGCTGGAGTTGAGCTTGAGATTGGTTATCTGAGAGGAAAAACCTATGAGAGAGAAATATTCAGTCCGCCAATGGAAATCACATCATTTTCTGGAAGCATAACCGAGGGAGACCCAAAGATGCACATCCATATCAACGCAGCGGGACCTGATCATGTTACTTACGGTGGGCATCTTTTCAGTGGGAAAGCAAAACCTCTAATGGAAATATTACTATTTTCCTCAGAGTCAATAAAAATGACCAGGGAGTTAAAGGAAAGCAGTGGTATGAGAGAACTCAAGTTTCTCTGATCAGTTCCCTGATCAGTTCAAGATGCCAGGGTTCCCTATTCTTCAATTTAGAGTATATTTCATCTGCATCCTTTTCTTCAACACCATATTTGGAAAGACTTTCACTAAATCCAAGGGATGCTATAAATTCTTTTACCAGGAAATAAGCGTTTTCAGGATCCTCATCACTGACATTTTTTCCAGAAATTGTTGCTGCAATCTCTCTCATCGCCTCTGGAAACAGTGTGGAATAATGTTTCATAACAGCTGGTAGTGTTATGCAGGATGTAATTCCATGAGGAATCTCAAATCTTGATCCTACAACTTTGCCTATGTTATGGCTTATTCCCATAGGAGAGTCATAGACCTGCCAGTAGGAGTACCAGGATGCTATCTGACACTTCAATCTGGACTCCAGATCGTCAGATTCAAGATTATCAAATAGCAGTCGTATACCCTTTAATGCAGCGGTTCTAGAAATTTCCAGAAGATTTGGATGGATAATACTTTCAACGCAGTGATCCAAAGATCTTATGCCTGTAGATCTCCAGAGTCTTTCAGGGGTTTCAACCGTTATTTCTGGATCAAGTATTACTTCCTGAGGAGTGATCTTCTTATCTCTGATCCCATCCTTTTCTCCTCCTATGGTATATCCTGCGATGTGTGAAAATTCAGATGCAGATAATGTTGTTGGAACTGCAATATGCAGTGTTTCAATATCATAATAGTACTTTACCACCTTTGCAGCGTCAGTAACGCTTCCACCGCCAATCGAAAGTATTGAATCACAGTGATTGTTTCTGTAAACTTCCACAGCATGTTCTATTTCCTCCATTGGAGAATGCTGTGTTATCTGGTTCATGATGAAATAGTCTGTTCCAAGAATATTTAGGATTTTATTGAAACTTTTTGTTTTTGAAACTGAGTTACCAGTTATTATTAACAGTCTCTTCTTCCTTGTCTGGGTTAGAATAGAATTTATGTTTGAAACAGAGCCCTTTCCATATGTTACCCTGTTGATTGGAACATAATTAAATTCTTCTTTCACTGAAACCACGATTTTGAATAGTCTGGATCTTCAATTTCTTTTCCCTTCTTTGTAAGGAATAGGTGATCATAAGTTTCAATCATTACTGCAACCTCATCAGTTCCCTCCTTGCCAATGGCATTCTCCACGGCTCCTGGTTGTGGACCGTGAATTATTCCTCTTACATGAAGGGTAACAGAACCGGGCTCTATTCCTTTCCTGCTCATGAAGTTTCCTGAAGAATAGAAAAGGAATTCGTCCACATCTATATTATTGTGGTAATATGAAATAGGTATGCTTTTTGAATTGAAGTCAAATTTTCTGGGTAGAAATGTGCCTACCATCATTGACCTAGAAGAAAATGTTTCATGAACAGGTGGGGGCATATGGATCTTGCCAACTATGGGTGCCATTATATCTGTATTTATAGCATATGGGTAGAGATAGCCATCCCAGCCTTCCACATCAAGAGGATTATAATCCCTCTCTTCAATAACCATGTTGTTATCAAGTTCAACAAAAACCTGATAATTTCCAGTTTCGTCCTTTGGTTTCTGAAGTATTGGTACCCTTATGTTTCTTGTATAGTATGGCGATCCCTCCTTTATCTGACCATAAAGGTTTAGATATCTCCTGGGAAGGGTTATATCATCCTTAGACTGGAATATGAGAAAATAGGATTCTTTTGAACATTCTATTCTGAATGTAAGCCCCTTAGGTATGTAAATATAATCTCTCGGTCCAAATTCAATATCTCCCAGTACTGATATTAATTTTCCCTTTCCATTATGCACAAATAGAAGCATATCATATATTCCATTCCTGTAAAAGTCCATGGTATTCTTTTCAGGTTTTAATATCTGAACCTTGATCCGGTCATTCATTAGAATGGTTACTTTTCCATCTATAATCGTACCATTTCTTGGAATATCAGATGTTTTTAGATGTCTGTGTGAATACGGGGAATCATCAAGTGTCTCTTTCTGAATTTCCTTGCTAATGAATTTCTTCACTCTAGTAGGCTCGTTTATGTGGTAAAGGAGGCTATACGGTCCATCGAAACTCTCCTCACCAAACAACTCTTCTCTTCTCAATTTATTCCTATCTTCGTATGTGTGCCTGCTTTCAGGCATAACTCCCTGTTTTACATAAAATACCATTTCAACTCACCTCATTTTTTAAAATTCCTAAAGTTTCTGATCTTATTTCCACAATATCACCTGCCTGCAACCATCTTGTTTCAGGGTCATTCTTCTCAAAAAGGCATCCACCGGCCATAGTGCCTGTCATTAAAATATCACCTTTTTTCAGGCGGCTATCCATCGAGCAGTACTCAATCATTTGACCTATACTGAAGTACATGTCCTTCATATTAGATCTCGAAAACGGTACACCATTTACGCTGGAACCCACGTCTATATCGAATGTTTTTCCATTCCATTTTTTTGCTAGCTCATCTGTTGTGGTTATGTATGGACCTATGCTTGTTGCAAAATCCTTGGATTTAGAAGGCCCAAGATTAAGGGCTGCCTCTTTCCTCCATAGGTCTCTTGCACTCCAATCATTCATTAGCGTCAATCCATAGACATATTCCAGAGCCCTATTCTTTTCTATATTCCTCCCATCCTTTCCAATTATTATTCCAATTTCAATTTCTAGATCCAGTTCACTGGTAAAAGAGGGCTTCGCTATTTTTTCACCACTAGGTCTCAAAGCATCCTTGTTAGTATAATAATATATAGGAATCTGGTACCACAAAGGATTCATTTCCAAACCTCTATTTTTTCTGGAATTTCTTACATGTTCTTCAAACGTATAGAAATCTCTTACCTGATTAACATCTTTCAATGGAATCAGCAAATTGTAACTTTCATTTACTAATTGAAATTCTGAAATATTGTCCAGCAAGGTCTTGTTGTTTAAATCAAATATGGACAGGTTATTCTTATAAAGATAATCAGATATTAAATAAGTGTCATTTCCCATAAAAACAGCATACGAATCCGTTCCATGGTAAGAGATTCTACCTATCTTCATACTCATCTAATTAAAGATTTCCCCTTCTGGCCTGATCTTTTTCTATGGACTCAAAAAGTGCCTTGAAATTACCCTTTCCAAAAGACGTCGCACCTTTTCTCTGGATAATCTCATAGAAGAATGTGGGCCTATCACCGGTGGGTTTTGTGAAAATCTGAAGAAGATAACCATCATCATCCCGATCAACCAGAATATTGAGAGACTTCAGTGTGGCTATATCTTCATCTATTTTGCCAACTCTCTGTGCCAACTCATCATAATAAGAATCCGGGGCCGATTGGAACTGTATTCCATCATTCTTCATTTTGGATACGGTTCCAATAATATCATCGGTATGAAGAGCTATATGCTGTACACCTGGCATATGATAATAGTCAAGATATTCCTGTATCTGTGATTTCTTCTTTCCTGGGGCAGGTTCATTTATCGGAAAAACTATCTTCCTGTTGTTATACTGAACAACTTTTGATCTGAGGGCGGTAAACTCTGTACTTATATCCTTATCATCAAAACTTATAAGTGGTTCGAATCCCATTCCATCAACGTAGTAATCTACCCAGCTATCCATTTTCTTATCCTCTACATTTCCAACTATGTGATCAAATCTCGTAATTCCACTTCCCTTTGTTTCAATCATTTCCACAGGTTCAAAATTTGGCGGTAACTTTGATTCAAATTCACCATAATCTATAAGGGAGTGAACAGTTTCTCCGTAGGTAAATGCCCTGGCCTTATGAACAGTACCGTTTTCTGTTTTAATATCCTCCGCTTTCTCATATTTTACAACTTTTCTTTCTCGTAAGTCATTAAGGGCATCATCGAGGCTGTTTACTCTGATGGCTATATCTTTCACACCGTCACCATGTAATTTAACGTGGTTTGATATAACAGAATCAGGATGAAGTGAATTTGTGACCATTACTTTCACCCTTCCCTGCTCCATAAGGTAAGATACTTTATCCCTCACCCCCGTCTCTGGTCCACTATAACCTATAATGTTAAAACCCAGTCCAAACTTGTGATAATACGCCCATTGTTTTGCAGATCCCACATAAAATTCAACATAGTCAACCCTATCCAGAGCCTTTTGTGTCATATCAGATAATAACAAGGAGAGTATATGAATATTTTCATAGCATATATTCTCTGAATACGCCTGTTACTCATTCTCACACAACTCGAAGTTTTTATATAAATTTTAATTAAGGTAATATAATTTAAATGGTAACTCATTACTTTTGTCAGGTGACGTAACTCCAAAAAAAGATAAAGTAGCATGAAACACTTCCAATAATCAAAACATTTTAATACAGATAAAATTTAAGTGTAACAAATGAAGGAAGTTATAACTGAAGATAGGGCAGTTTCTCCAATTATTGCTACAATATTGCTTATAGCCATAACTGTCGTTTTAGCTGCGACCCTGATCTCAATACTTTCAACATTTACAAATTCCTCCCACATAGAGGATATAGATTCTTCACTGAGTCTTAGCGGTGTAATAAACAATACAAAAACGAATTCTTATTATCTTAATATCTCGTCTACAAGTACTTCCCCATCACTATCGAAAATATTTGTAGAGATATTTGACGGTTCCAGGGTAATATATGATGGTTCACTTGCGCCTGGCACCCACGGTAATATAACTATATATACAACCACAACAACATTTTCTCCGCTTAATAATATTGAACTCACCATCGAGGGAAAATATAATACGATTACCGAGGTAGAACTGATATACGCGAGTTCCGTATTTGCAACTGTAACTCCGGTGTGAAGATCATTTTTTCTGTGACTTCAAATAGTTCAGTATACTATCAAAGCTAACACCATTAAGAACACAGGCTGTTGAGTTGCATAATGAGTATGTATTTGATTTCAAAGAATCATCACGTTCAAAGTAAACACTGGAGTAGCCTTTTTCGGCAAGGTTTTCACGCATTTTAATCAAATCATCTATTTCATTGTAATTTCCTTTAAGGAGAATAGAATTCTTTCTTTCCATTTCGGTTTCCATTCTGAATGTGAAATATGATGGGTATTTTGTTATATTCTCCACAGTTTCAGATGTAGATAAATTTATCAATTCATTGTACTGGCCTGCCATATTTGCATAGAGCTGTGTTCTCTCATAAACAGCAAACTGGGATGGAATGGAAGAGTCTTCCTGAGAATTCAGGGTACCAATGAACGCACTTCTGTTTTCATTCATTATGGTATCCCGCTCAGCATTTAGTTTAAGGTATAACTGGTCAGCGATCTCTTTTGCATTATCAATTGCCTGATTGTTTGCAGTAGAAAATCCGAATTTAAAGAAGCCCATTGAAAGGAATGCGTAATCTGATAGATAACCAGAAATAGTTTTCCCGCTTGGATAAATCAAATGAACACATCTACCATTCTTGACATATTTATTTGAGAGAAAATTGTATAGGTCCTCTGCGTATTTTAAAAATCGTTTATCGTTGGTTGAAGAAAATGCTTCGCTTAGGGAATATAGAAGGAATCCATTAATGTCTCCACAAATCTTTGTATCTGTTTGAGGTGGAACCCGTCTCTCCCTTGCATTCTTCAGTTTACCAAGACTCTGTTTTATCACTTCATCCAGCCAGAAGAATCCACTTTTATTGAATCTGTCAGTATAATTCTTTTCATTCTCAATGTACAGAATATTTTTTCCATTGGACATTCCTTTTGGCTCTTCAATGTAGTTACCATCTTCACGTACATTGAAGGTTGATGCAAATTTAGTGTAGTCTTCTCCCAGCAATCTCATTAATTCTCCGGAGGTCCAGAGGTAGTATTTCCCCTCTACCCCTTCACTATCAGCATCTATGGCACTATAATAGCCACCCTCTGGAGATAACATTTTGTCCCTGAGGAACTCCATCTCTTCATTTATTATATCTATATATTGCTTCTTTGACGTTGCGGTGTATAGTTTAGATAATGCCATTATAAAATTTGCCTGATCATAGAGCATCTTTTCAAAGTGTGGGATCTTCCATCCAAAATCAGTGGCATACCTATGGATACCATTTCCCACATGGTCATAGATTCCACCCATTCTTATGGCTGCTGCAGTTGTTTCTGCCATTTCAAGGGCTTCATTTGCTTTGTATATATTGTAATAGTTAGAGAGGAAAGACATTATATGTGATGATGGAAATTTCATGTTTCTACCAAATCCACCATAACTCCTGTCAAATGAGCTTTTAAGCTGATTGTAAGCTAAAGTTTCCAGATTTTCATTTTTATAATTAGTGGCCTTTGGAATTTTGTTTACTGTTAATTTTTCATTCTCCTCTACCTTTCTAAATATTTCCTCAGGGCTATTAGTCCATAATTCATGAATACTGTTCAGAAGTTCTATTATTCCTATGGACCCATACCTTGACTCTCTTGGAATATATGTGAATGGAAAGACCGGCTTCAGGTCTGGAGTAAGAATTATATTCAGTGGCCATCCAGCATTACCCGCGACTCTGTTTGCAAAATCTATGAAATAAGCATCAACATCTGGCATCTCCTCCCGATCAACTTTGATACTTACATATTTTTCATTCATTACCTTTGCGACATCATCTCTGCTGAAGCTTTCTTTTTCCATCACATGACACCAGTGACAGGTGGAGTAGCCTATGCTTAGGAAGATGAGTTTATTATCTTTTTTGGCCTTTTCGAAAGCTTTCTTCGACCAAGGGTACCAGTCAACTGGGTTTGATGCATGTTGAATAAGATAAGGGCTTTCTTCATTTTTCAGATGATTCATGGTACTACTACTCATGTTAACCACATCAATCAAAGATTATTATTATTAATGTATTTTTACAGATTAAAAACATGATTTTTTCATGCAAAGCCTATTATGATTCTTTCTAGAATTCTATAATTATTTTCCTCTGGTTTTGAATCTTTCCTCAATTAGAGGTAACGGACTTTGATGTTATAACTAAGTTTTTCCAGATCGAGCATATTTAATGCCAGGTTAGAATTATGAACAGTATGTAATATGGAGGAATAAATTGCATGATTAAAAATAGAAAAAACATCGCCATACTGGTCAGGCATGGAGAGAGCCTGGCAAATGTTAGAAAGATTGTATCGGAGGATATAGATGGATTCCCCCTTACCGAATTGGGGGTTAAACAGGCAGTAAAAACTGGAAAATTGCTTGAGCCAATCTCCAGTAGTGTTAATTTATTTATATCAAGCCCAATCATTAGAGCAGTTCAAACTGGTCTCAACGTAATGAAGAGTATGGGTCTGGAAATGGATGTAATAAGGGATGATCTTCTTACAGAAACAAGATTTGGGAAATACAACAATATTAGCTTTAGCGAATTTCCTAAGTTTCATAAGAGGGAGTTCGGAATTGAAGCTTTTGAAGATAATGGTAAGAGAATGATGGAAGCCATAAAGAAATATCCTGGGATCAACATCTATTTCTCTCATGCATTGCCAATCAAGGCATTGATATGTAATATTATGGGGCTGGAGGAAGAAGATTCTGGCGGAATCCAGATAGAGAATT
This sequence comes from Thermoplasmatota archaeon, assembly GCA_023489425.1. Next base: position 19,091 of record JAMDCG010000050.1, on the reverse strand, counting down.
CATCAATTTCAGTAATAGACGTGGTGGAAAATAAGATTCTGTCAATAGGTTCTCATCATATTTCAGAGAGCCTTATCAATTTTATAAACTCCTGAACTGGCAATGACAAAAAACAATCCAGCAACAGTTCCTATTATAATTACAGTAGTAAACGATACCGGGAGCAAATAATTTCCTCTAAGAAATAGCAGGAGGGCACCCTCAAGAATTGCTCCAATTCCATTTCCAGAATACTGAAATGCATAAAATATCCCAAAGGATAGATTTCTTTCTCTATTGCTCAGGACCCCTGCCAGGAGAGGAATTATAACAATTTCATATATGGAAAAACCCGTGAAAAATGGTATTAAGGCTATCATATAAAGTATATAATTCAGGTGAAAAATGAGTCCTAAATAGACTGTGGTTATTCCAACAAAAATAAGAACTGAGGATAGGCCAATTACATTGAATTTTCTAATTCTATAAACACCCTCCGAAATTGTTACTGCTATTATGCCTGAAATAAGAACGCTAAGAAATAGAATGAGTCCATACTGAAATAAACCAAAATAGGGAACAGCATAAATTTGAACAGATAAAAATATCATGAAGCTAGCCGAAGAAACCAGAAATGCACCAGTATATATGAGATAATCTTTGTGTTTAAGTATAGTTTCATTCATATGCTTTTGATTTACTGTGTGTTTTGTCTCTTTGATTCTGGTTATAATAAAAATTGCCCCTATCCCTAAAATTGCAGAGATCAGGAAGAAATTTCTTACCCCTATAAACGTGGCAATTAGTGGTGAGAAACCAATTCCTCCCATGAAAGCAAATCCTATTCCTATTCCCGTTATGGCCATTGCAGTATTCCTTCTGTCTTCAGGAACAGAGTCAATGGCCATAGATGTAATTGGGGTACTTATTGCCCCAAGCCCAGCGATAAATCTACCAGTTATAAGAAGCCATATATTATTTCCAGCATAACTCAATATGTTCCCGAGAATAAACAGAGATAATCCTAAATATATGTAATTCTTCCGTCCTATAATTCTTGATAAGTATCCACTTGGAATTTGCATCACTGCCATGGATATTTCATAAGATGCAAGAGCAAGTCCTATAAGTATACCATTTTGTGTAAATTTTGATGCATATACCCCAATTAATGGAATAACGAAGAAGATCCCTGTCAATCTTAAAAACTGCACCAGAGATAGTTCCGATAATGCTCTGTATTGCTCTCTATTTAATCTGGAAACCATTTTAATCTGAAAGAATCTTTACCTGATTTGATATTAGCTCTGTAAGTTGCGAAACAAATTTCTCATCTTCCTTAGTGAATGCTCTGGGACTATCTGAATCAATATCAATTTCCCCAACTGGTGAGCCATTGGCTCTCACTGGAACAACAAGCTCAGATTTAGTTTCAACTGAACAGGCAAGGTATTTAGAATTTGAAGTTACGTCAGGCTCGTTTACAATGTTATTCTGAACAATGGCCTGACTGCAAAGCCCTTCTCCTATGGATATTTCTTCATGAATTGTTGGTTTTCCAACATAGCTTTCTAGTATCAGCTTATTTTTTCTCAGTACATACACTCCAACCCAGTTGTATTTAGGATTATTTTCAGAAATATATTTGCAAAACTGATTAAGCATATCTCTAGCAGTCTTTATTCTTAAAGAATCTATATCTTCTATCTGCTTTTCAAAGCTTATAACCATGCCACTGTAATACCGATCGAATTATTAAATTTCATTTCTGCAGTATGGGTTTTATTTTCATTTAGCAACCCAGAATTTTATGGTAACGTAATATTCATGCATCTTCTATCTTACACAGGATTATGGTGATATTATCCCTACCGCCATTGTTAAAAGCTGCTTCTTTAAGGTCAGAAATAAGCTGATCAGTTGTCTTTTGCCTATTGCTTAAGATATTTGATATGAGCTCATCCGATACCATATCTGTCAGCCCATCTGAACTGAGAAGTAATATATCATTTTTATGAAGTTTAATTGAACCTGCATGTATTACAGGGATGTTGTCAACACCTATACAGGATGTTAAATAACCAGTAAAAGGTTCCCGATGCACCTCACTGAGTATCCTTAGTTTTTCATCAAAAAGCATTAACTCACTATCTCCGGAATTTGCAAAGGTAATATTTTGTTCATCGAGAACGAAAGTGGAAAGAGTGCTGGCCATATATTCAGAACTTTTCTTCTTTTTGTTTCTTGATAGCACATAATCATTTGCTTCCAGCATGCACTTTTCGATTGAAGAAATAGATTTTGAGCTAAATGTCTCCGAATTTATTTCAATCATCATTGTCTCCATAAAAATATTAACAGAGTCCCTGCTTGCAATTTCTCCATCAGACATGCCACCAACGCCATCAGCCAGGGCGGCTATCAAAAATTCTTTTTTATTGTGCCCAGTAAAAGATTCAATTCTTGCACTGTCTTCATTATTATTTCTTATGAGCCCTGTGTCAGAATCTATTGAATATTGAACCGTAAAAAAGTTGTTTTTGAATATCACTTTGAAATAATACTGATATAAATAATAAATCTTTATTGTTTTTCTCCATTCCTGTGAAAGATTGAAAGCATAGATGGGAAGTAGAATGTTCTAATGACAAATGTATCTATAACAAGTGATATTACAAAGGCAAGACCCAATTCTTCCAGGAATGCAACCGGAATAAATGCCAGTGATCCAAGCGAGATTGCAAGAATTAACCCAAGGGATGTAACTGTTTTTGCACTTCCAACCATTCCCTTTCTCAAACCCTCCTCGAAGTTTTCTTTTTTAACCTCTTCTATAATCCTTGAACTAATGAATACTGTGTAGTCATTTCCAAGACTAAAGAGAATTATGAAGAGAATTATTGGGATTAGATATATTAGCTGTATATGCAGTAAATAGTTTGATATGAGGTAGAGAATAAACGTGCTCCAGGATATACTGAAGAATGTTCCTGTTATTGAAATGATTGGGTATCTCAACTTCCTGAAGGATGCAAGTAATATCAGGAAAATAGCAACCACTATAAATATCTCAAGTTCACCATAAGTTTTAACATTGGTTGATTGCTGATCAATTACAGAGGAAGTAATGCCACCTACAATAAAAGAGTCGTTGGCTCTCATAGAACTCACTGTTGATATCGATTGACTTGAATAGGGCGAATTACTTAGGGAGACTATAAAAAGATAATATTTACCATTGTCAATTGCAAATGAACTTGATATGGAATTATTTGTAATTTTCATTCCACTGACATAAGGGCCATCCACGGAACTAACACCTTTGTATGATAAAATTTTTTTGGCTGTTTTCTCAAGTGTATTGATCTGCACATGAGTAAGATTCTCACTATTAAAATTGCTCTTGTAGATAATGTATGTAGGGAATATCACTCCATCTCCAAAATTATCTTCAATTTCATTTAGGCCATGAACAGAACTCAAAGATTGAGGGAGACCTGTATTAAAGTTGTACGTTGTTGGTGCAGTAAAGAAGAAATAACCACCGGCGGCACCAAGAATTATAATTACTGCAGCCACTGCAAACTTCTTACTTGAAGAAAATGAGGTTGTCTTATAAAATACAGATCTTCTGTGATGATTTTCCTCCAGTGGTTTTGAACCCAACTTCATTATAAGTCTCTTTGACAGAAGTTTCATTGCAACTGGAAGCAATGTAGTCTGAAGTATTACTGTATATATAATTGCCTGAAACAGAACGACTCCCCAGTCAAAGAAAGATGGAACAAGTGAGAAAGTCAACAGGGTTACTGCTACTGTTATACCGCTAATAATTACAGCTTTTCCAGCCCTGTTTATGGCTATATCTAGGGCTTCCTCATACTCCCTCCCTTCCCTTAACTCCTGCCTGTATCTTGCTATAAGGAATACGAGATAATCTGTTGAAACTCCAAGAATTACTGCTGTCAGTGTGTAATTTACAATAAAACTAACATTTCCTATCAGAAATCCTGTTATGTAAACTGAAACATAACCTAGCAAAAGTGAAATACCTACAAATATAAGTCCAAGAATAGAAGCCCAGTATGAAACAAGGGTTATGAAAATTGCAATTAGCAGAAATATGAAAATGAGACCGAAGGCAAATCCAGACTTGGCAGTAACCTGAGCTGTTTGATAGGCAATTGCTCCATTTCCTGTTACTATGGCATCTTTCCCAAACAAACTGGCAGAATATTTGCTCAGGGTTGGATAGAATTCCTGTGCAGGAGAGGAGCCATTTTTGAATTCGTATCCCGAAGGAGTATTGAATTCGACTGATACAATGAATATTTTATGGTTTGGACTAACTGTCTGGTTAACTAGAAACCCTGGAGCATCCAGCAATGCAAAATTTGTTACATAACCATTCCCGGGATTACTAAAATTTATAACAGAATATACTAGATTCCATGTAATATGAAAACCCGTTAAATTACTAATATAGTATGCAGTAGCCTCACTCAGTGAAGTCGAATTACCGTAGGCATAGAAGTTTACATTCTTTAATATGTAGGATGTAACCGGCAACAGGTTAAAAGATGAGTTCTTAGCATCACAGATTATGGAATTCGCCACAATTTCCTCTCCATTTCCAGAATATTTATTAAAGGAAGATTTAACATTTGAAATGAAAGTTTTTTCATAGTTTGAACCATTGTATCCACTGGAATTTGCCGCTTGCTGAATACTATTTTCATTAAAACCTGATATTTTCCAATTAATATAGAAATTATAGGAAAATTTGTAAATCATAGAACTGTTGGTTCTGACACTCAAATAAGTTTGCATTATCTCACTACCAAAGGTCTTTACTGTAGTATTGTCTATATAATTTGAATAATCAGTATATGGGTCGGTTGTTTGATACACATTATTATCCGAATTTCTTACCATTCTTTCTAATTCAAATGTACTTCTGGCAAGTGTAGAATTGTAAATTGGATTTCCATTTATAACAATGGTTAATGACTGATGTGTTTTCTCTATTTGTGAGACTAGTTTTTGTGCCTGAGCAGATTCTGAACTGCTATTTGTTGATGTGGAGTTAGCATAGTTGAGGTATGAACTATAGTGAAGGACTGCAGGTATTGCAAGTAGAAGAACAATTATCCATACTATGATCACAACATTTTTTTTCGATAGCAAACTTTTTGCATTAATCACAGCAATTCATTATGTATGGGTAATTTAAAATTGGTTAAATTTTTTTTAACTTTTGATAAATTAATATTGGTAAGCTAACAAAATTATTGTTTATTTTCACAAAAAAATTAATTAACGTCAATTTTTAATAATAGTTAGAATTACTTGAATAATCATGGATACAGTTGATAAAAAAATTCTTTTCAGTCTCTTGAAAGATGGCAGGACGCCACAAAGGCAGATAGCGAAGGAGATAGGTATCTCAGCGCAAACTCTGAATTACAGAATGACAAAGATGATTGAGGATGGAATAATTGTTGGATTTATAGTCCATATAAATTCTAAAATACTTGGAAAAGTGGAGGCATTTGCTGCGTATGTATCAGATAAGGAAATTGACACCGGCTACTTTACAAGATTAAAATGTCTTGAAAAAATAACACTCTATGGTTTTGACGGAGATACAGTTGATGAGGTAGAAAAGAAAATAGAAGATGCATCATTAAAGTTAGGACAGCCAGTAATGAAATACAGACCAGAAATTAATTCATATTCTGGAAACTCAAAAAATATAGATTTTCAAATTATTGATCAGCTTAAGAAGACACCACGCGCAAAAATATCAGAGATTGCCAAAGCCCTAGATATGCCGGTAATAAGAATAAAGAGAAGATACAATTTCCTCAGAAAAAGCCATCTTGTTGCAGTAATGGCAAAGATCGATCTTTCAAAGACAGATGTTGTCATTTTCAGTATCTTCACAACAGATCAGGAAAAGATTGAACACATTCTGGAAGATGTGACAATTTTCAAGATAACGGATAACAACACGGGGGTTTTTATATGCTTTGCAGAAAATATGGTTAGCGCGAGGGCCCTGATAAACAGTTCAAGGGAAGCTGAGAAAAAAAGTGAAGTGATGGTTATATATGACTATGAGTTCATTCACTAAATAATATCTAAGATCACAACTTCAACCAGTCATAAAAGTAGTTTTTATCAAAACATTCCCAAGTAACAGAATGGGTTTGGAAAATCAATAAAAGTTAATTATGGAATTGCGATTAAACTTTGTGTTATCAAAGAGAGTAATTAATGTCTCTGAATCTGCCACTGTATCCACTTCTGCAAAGGCGGCCAAGATGACTGCCGAAGGAAGAAAAATTATAAATTTCGGGGTAGGAGAACCGGATTTTACGACGCCTGCTGGAGAGATAAACTATGCATTTGAAAAGGCAAAGGAGGGATTCACTCATTACACTCCGTCAAAGGGATATGTGGAATTGAGAACTAAGATATCTAAGAAGATCAATAATAATATTCACAGCCTGAATGCAGATAATATAATTGTAACTCCAACAAAATTTGCTATTAATCTAGCAGTAATGGCCATCGCAGATGAGGGAGATGAAATCATCATACCGGAGCCATATTTTCTTTCCTATCCTGAAATATGCAGGATTTACGGTGTAAAACCAGTGGAAGTTCCAACCAATGATGATTTTTCACTTAACCTTGAACGCATTGAAAATTCAATAACACCCAGAACGAGGGGCATAATCATATCAAATCCTGCAAATCCAACGGGAAAAGTTTTTTCGACCGACGAAATCAAGGCACTACAAAAGCTGTGCATAGATGAAGAAATCTACTTTATTCAGGATCAGATTTATGAAGAACTTGTGTTTGATGGAAAAATTCAGGATATAGTAGAAATGGATCCAGAAATGAACCATACCATACTAATCAGTGGTTTCTCTAAAAGTTATGCAATGACAGGATGGCGGATAGGATATCTCGCTTCATCCAGAGAATTTATTGGTGCTGTAGATAAGTTGCAGCAGCAGACCATAACTTGCGCACCCTCTATCTCCCAAATGGCCGCCATTTATGCGTTGGATGATGATGAGAGCCCTAAAGCCATGAAGGAGGTTTTCAGAAAGAGAAGAGAACTGGTTTACAATATGATTAGGGACATTAAAGGTCTGAATCTCATAAAACCAGAGGGAGCTTTTTACGTATTTCCATCATATGACTTAAATATATCATCTGTCGAATTCTGTAAGAAGATCCTTGATTCTAAGGGTCTACTACTCACTCCGGGGTCGGCATTTGGAAAACAAGGAGAGGGTCATTTCAGAATTTCCTACGCGTTATCCGAAGATAAACTGAAGGAAGGAATCGCATTGCTGGCGAGCTTTATGGACGAGCAGAGTAAGATTTAAATGGGTTTGAGTTTCTTAATTGTTCCACTACTTATCACTGTTCTTGTTATTTTGGGAATCAGTTTATTTTTAACGTTTTTCAATTTTAGAGCAATTAGGCTATTTAGCCAAAAATATGAGGAAGATATTGAAAACTATAAGACAACTGTCAATGACTTCGAAGAAGATTTTACCATATCTCCTGATGATGAGATAGAAGAGGATGATGAAATAGAGAAAGAACACACCAGAGAAGAAGTAAAGCTAGAAATAGATAAGGATATGGAGAGACTCACAAACGAAATCAGAAAGAATGAGTTACTAATGGAAAAAATGGAAAAACACTATTCAACTCTGAGAAAAGTTTCAAAGGACATGATGGAAAGCATTATTCCCCCAACAAAATTTCAATCTTTTTCAGATACCTATGCACCAATACCACTGATCGATGAAAAACCACTATGGAATGATCTTGTTAGAAATCATATTCCGCCGGATCAGGGAAATCTTTACGAAATGTGGGGTAAATATGTTGAACTCACTGCGAAATATTCTCATCAGAAGGTCGAGTCCATAAAAGGTATACTGGATAAAATTTTTGGCAGGACAGAGTATCGGCGATTAGATCAACCTGATATCAACAATAGTGGAGAAACATACTACGCAGCGAAACCAGTGCTTCATATCCTGAATAATCTTTTCTTTAATGAACCAGAGATTCAATTTCTTCTAGAGGATGGAAAAAAGGAGAAAAAACTTGGGAGATCATCAACACTTCTGGTAAACAACGAAGAATTTATACATGGAAAAACGTCTGAAGTAATGGCATTTCAGTCAATGTTCAGGGAAATTCTTGATACGAAGAATTACTCCATATGCAAGGAGACTCAAAGACAGAAAGAGTTAAAAAGTGAAATAGACGACATTATTAAAAATATAAAGAAATTATTAAACTGGTTCATATTTGAGGAAGATAACATGATACAGTGTAAAATGCTGGAGTGAAAGAAATGTCAAGAGCATTCATTGTTGGAAGGTTTCAGCCATTTCATCTCGGTCATCTGGAAGTAATACAGGAGATTCTGAAAGATCATGAATCTGTGATTATTGGAATAGGAAGTGCACAGTATTCACACACCCTTCAAAACCCGTTCACAGCAGGAGAAAGGCATCTGATGATCTCAAACACTCTGGAAAGCAGGAAGATCTTTAACTTCTATATAATCCCAATAGAGGATGTAAATTCTAACCCGCTCTGGGTCGCACATGTAGAATCACTAACCCCACATTTCTCAAGTGTATATACAAATAATCCTCTGGTAAAAAGACTGTTCTACGAGAAAAAATACAATGTAAAATCAATGGAACTCATAAACAGGGTGGAATGGTCAGGTACCAGGATAAGAGATAGAATGATAAGGGGAGAGAACTGGGAAAGGGATGTTCCTGAAACAGTTTCGGAAATAATCAGGGAAATTGATGGTGTTGGAAGGCTAAGAGCACTTTCAGAGTCAGATGATCTCTAGGGTGAAAAAAGAAATTATTCAGAATAAACCAATTTCTCAATTGTTTCCCTATCCTGTAATATCTGATCAATTATAACATATTCATCAACCTGATGAGCAACATCAGGGACGGTCGTGCTCCACACAACTGCATCATAACCAAGTCTTCTGAAGAAAGCTGCGCATGTGCCTCCCCCAATACCAACAACCTTTGGCTCTCCGCCTCTGCTTGATAACGCCTTCACCAATCTTGTAACGACTTCCGAATCCCTGGAAGTGGGTACAGGTGCCTGTTCTCTCTGTACAAACTCCATCTTAATCTTTGACTTATGTGTTCTTTCGAATTCAGAAATCTCTCTTGAAATATCATCCACTACACTATCCACATCATAGTTAGGTAGTATCCTGCAATCCATGTAAAATACTTCTTTTCCCGGAATCGTGTTTATATTGTCCACATTCTTTTCGTGCTTGGTCGGTTCAAACGTTGAATAGGGAAAGTTAAAAGTATCATCCTTATCGGTATATTTTGAATGGAGCATCTTATCTACTGATAGCATGAATTCCATTCCATCTCTTGCAGCGCTTATGGCGTTGCTTGGCATACTTGCATGGTACTGCCTACCATTAACTGTGAATTTTATCCAAACAATGCTTTTTTCGGCAATCTCCAGTTCCATTCCGTCCATTGAACCCGCATCAGGGACTATTATCAGGTCATCCTTCTTGAAAATATTCTTATCAAGTAGGTACTGTATCCCGTACACACTCCCAACCTCTTCGTCTGCAACAAACGCAAGGCCTAAATTCATTTTAAGTTTGGATTTATCAAGCTTCTTAAGAAGTAGAAGAGAAAGGAAAACTGCCTGTCCATCATCAGACGTACCGCGACCATATATTCTGTTGCCTTCAACTGTTGCCTGAAATGGTGGTCTTGTCCATAAATTCGGGTCACCATCCGGTACAGTATCTATATGGGAGACAAGCCAGAGAGTACGATCAAAATTTCCAACTTTCTCTATTACACTGGATCTCTTAAATCCCATCTTATCTTCAACATCATACCGTACTGAATCTTCATACCCAAGTTCCTTCAATATACTAACTAGAAGATCTGCCCTCTGCGATTCTCCCTGTCCACCAGAGGCCGGACTTATAGATTTTACTGGTATAATTCTTTTTGCAAGTTCAATTATAAACTCTTTTTCATCAGTTATATCTTTTAAGTTCATTATCACTAATTGTTGTTCTGTTAATAAACAATTACTCCTTTTAACTTATCATTATGTGCTTTTATTAGCAACACCTAGTATCATTAATGAATTAGTGCTGTTAATTATAGTGTAATCTGTTGAGTATTGTATTAAAGATATCAGATCTAAGATCTATACAAAACTCAGAGTAATAGTCTTCAAGCAAAATAACCAACTCTATCTTAGCGACTTGCAATAGTTAAATAATGACGAATTTATTTACAAGGGAATGGAGCATAAAAAGGAAGATTTCAGTGAATGGTACAATGAAATAATAGACATTTCCCAGCTCACCGATAAGAGATACCCTGTTAAGGGAATGAATGTTTGGATGCCTTATGGATATAGCCTCATGAAAAACACTGATGAAATGATCAGGACTAAGTTCTATGAAGATGAGTATGAGGAAGTGATGTTTCCTTCATTAATCTCAAGACCAATGTTTGAAATTGAATTCGAACACATAAAGGGCTTTGAAAAAGAACTATTCTGGATCACAAGGGGCGGAAGGGAATCTCTGGAAGAAGATCTGGCCATGAGACCCACAAGTGAGGCTGCAATTTATCCGATGCTAAAACTGTGGATACGGGATCATGCTGATCTACCAAAGAGAATCTTCCAGATTGTTCAGGTATATCGTTATGAAACAAAACATACCAGGCCGTTTATAAGATCAAGGGATATTCACTTCATAGAATGCCATACTGCCCATGATTCATACAAAGATGCAGAGGAACAGATGAACCTTTACAGGAGAGAGTGGGACTATTTCACAAAGAAACTCTGCCTTCCTTATATGGAGGTAAAGAGACCTGAGTGGGATAAGTTTCCAGGTGCTGTTTACACCATTGCATTTGATACGCTTATGCCTTCAGGCAGAACGCTTCAGATTGGAACAATTCATGAATACGGTAGTAATTTCTCTAAGAATTATGATGTGAAATTTGCAAAGGAGGATGGAACCAGTGAATATGTAAATCAGACAACATTCGGTATGAGTGAAAGATTGATAGCTGCGTTAATAGGGATTCACGGTGACGATAAGGGACTAATTCTTCCACCATTCGTGGCTCCTACGCAGGTAGTGATTGTTCCAATTACCTCTGCAGATTCAAATTTTGAATCTTTTGTAAGTGAAATTGAAAACTTAGTTAGGAATAGTGGATTTAGGGTATTAGTAGATAAAAACGACAACTATACTCCCGGTTATAAATTCAACCAGTGGGAAATGAAAGGTGTCCCTTTAAGAATAGAAATAGGTAAAAGAGAGGCAGAATCTAATTCAATTACCATATCCTTAAGAACAAGAAAAGGGAGGATAAAGCTGAATAAAGATGATATATCGCAGATAAAAAATTTGCTGGATGAGGTAGAAAGTGATCTTCTTAACAAAGCCCGGAAGATCCTCTCAGATGGAATAGAAGGGATTAAAACTAGCGGACAGGAATCAAGCATTAAGACTTTTATTCTATGTGATAATGAAAAATGTGCCAGGTCCATAGAGGCAAAAACTGAGCTAGATATGATGGGACATATACTGAATTATGGGTCAAAAGGTAAATGTGAGGTTTGTGGAAATGAAGGGAGAACTGCCCTCTTCTCTAGGCCATACTGAGCATACTCCAATTGTTTTTTTTGATATGGATGGGGTTCTCACAGTAGAGAAAAGTAGCTGGAACTATGTCCATTCAAAATTTGGGGTTGATAATGATTTTAACTATTCTCTTTTCAGGACCGGAAAGATAGATTACCACGAATTTATGAGACGGGATATTAATCTGTGGATACAGGAAATGGGTGAGGTAAAGGTCAGCCAAATAAGGGAAATCCTTGATGAAATAGAATTGTTTCCAGGAGCCGTTGAGGCAACTCAAACACTCAGCGCAGAGGGGTTTCACCTGGTAATAGTATCAGGTGGATTAATGTGGCTTGCAGAAAGGGTTGGAAAACTTACAGGAATAAGTGATATTTATGCAAATGTGATTTTATCGCTTGGTGGAATGGTTCTTCCCGATGGGAGAGCCCTGGTTGACCCGAAGAGGAAGGATATAGTTGTGAATAACGTGATAAATACATATAAACCAGATTACTCAATTTCAGTAGGAGACTCTCCAGATGATGAAAAGATGTTTATGGTTACTGACTATTCCATAAGCATGAATAATGAGCCTGGTTTTATTAACGCAAGGGGTTTTGATCTGAAAACAGATAATCTTCAATCATGTGCTGATCTCATTCTAGGGATCAGGGATCAGAGAAATGAAATCACCTGAAATAAGAAGGGAAGAGAAACTTCCCTTTGGGATTGGGTGCATTGATCAGTTTCTTGAGGGAGGCATTGATCCTGGCGTAATCACACAGATATATGGTGAGGGCGGTTCCGGGAAGACAAACATGGCACTTCAGCTCACAGTTTCTGCTCTGTCCAGAGGTGAAAGGGTCATATATGTTGATACAGAGGGATTTTCAAGCAACAGGTTTCTGCAAATATGCGGGGGAAATCAGGAATATTCTAACAATCTTATTCTGTTTACACCCGAGAACATAGGGGAGCAGGAGGTCTGTCTCATAAAGGCCGAGAGAATGATGCAGAATTCAAAAGACGTAAAACTTCTTGTGATTGATTCAATGACTGCCCTGCTTAGAATCGAAAGAGATGAAAATCTTAAAAATCAGGGTCTATCAAGAGATATATCAATCATAAACACCATATGTAATAAGTATAAAATTCCAGTATTCATAACAAATCAGATATATTTTGATGTTGAGGAAAACCAGATAACTCCCTATGGTGGTTATTTACTGAACCATTTCTCAAAAACCATACTGTCAATTAAACGAACAAGGGGAACCGGGAGAGAGTTGAAAATAGTAAAACATAGATCCATTCAGGATGGTAAATCTGTTGAAATATTTGTCAACAGCACAGGTCTTTCATGCACAGAAGGATAAATTTAGTCTGGATGGTTTCAAAAAGATTTACATACTGGCACACATATGGAAGTATATGGGAGTTAATCTTGAGCCCATTCTGATAAAGCACAAAACTCACATTAAGGATTTCTCAAACAATACTGTTTCAGTGGATGCCTATAACCAAATTTACCAGTTTTTGAGTGCCATAAGGCAACCTGACGGAACACCGCTTATGGATTCATCTGGAAGAGTTACCTCTCATTTAAGTGGTCTTTTCTACAGGACAATTTCCCTTATGGAAGAGGGGCTGAAGCCTGTATATGTTTTTGATGGCAAACCTTCTCCAATGAAACTCAGGACTCTTGAGGAAAGAAAGGCAATAAAGGAAAATTCAGAAAGAGAACTGGAAAAGGCAATAATGACTTCAGATAGGGAAAAAATTGCAAGAATGAAGAGAAGGATAAATCATATTACAAAGGACATGATAGATGAAAGTAAGCAGCTTCTTACCTATATGGGATTGCCATATGTACAGGCTCCTTCTGAGGGTGAATGCCAGGCTTCTTACATGAGTTCCACAGGAAAAGTTAATGCAGTTATCTCACAGGATTATGACTGTCTACTATTTGGTGCAAGAGAAGTTCTAAGAAATTTCACCATATATGGTAAGAGAAGAGTTTCAAGCAGAAACATTTACGTAACAGTAGATCCTGAATACATCGATCTAAAGGAAAACCTATCAAATATGAATATTACAAGAAGTCAGCTTGTGGATATTGCCATATTGGTTGGAACAGATTTCAACAGTGGAGTTGAAAGGGTTGGATCAAAGACAGCACTGAACCTGATCCAGAAATACGGGAATCTCGAAGAAGTAATCAGGGAGAAAGGATACAGCATACCCCAGTACGAAGATGTAAGAAAGCTATTTCTTGAGCCTGAAGTTACAGACGATTTTAACGTAACCTTTGGTAAACCTGAGGAGGAAAAGATATATTCATTCCTTTGCGATCTTCACAACTTCGGAGAAAACAGGGTAAGGCCATTTATAGATAAGCTAAAAGTAAGTCTTCAGAAGAGCAATCAATCCAGTCTTGATTCATTTTTCTAAATAATCTCTCAACACTGCAAAGGGCTTCATCATTTTAGACAGGTTATCTGTCACGGATTCTTTAAGGTCCATTGGGTGTATCGCTCCCGATTTATATGTGGATTCAAGCGAAATGAAATCTGTAAATGTTATATCTCCCCCTTTTTTCTCAGGTCTATGTATTGTTACCTCTTTCATTGAAGGAAATATGATTATCTTCATGATATCCATTACCGGATTTCCTTCAGCTATTCCCATGGGGCAAAATGAATTTTTTATTTTTCTTTTAACGTCTTCTTCTGAATCAGTCATGAGGATGGCACTGTCAGGATCACTTTTCGACATCTTCTTGAAATTATCCATTCTTCCAGTTCCCTTCAGGCTTCCCAGAAGTGGAGAGTGCATTGAAACAACCTTCTTTCTGTTCATTTTTTCTGCAATATCCCTGGCCAGCATATGGGCGTGCCTTTGATCCATGCCTCCCAAAGCAACATCGAGATCTAATTCAAAAATATCATTTACCTGCATTACAGGATATAGATATTTGCTGAAATCTGATTCAGCGTCAGATTCATCCCTTCCCATTATTGGAAGAGCTCGTTTCAGTCTTGAGAGAGTTGTTTGCTTAGCAGTGCGAATTATACCCTCCATGTAGCTGCTCTTATCTATCAGATCCGATGCCCATATAAATTCTGGTTTCAAATCTCCTAGTTCAATTTCGTATGCTTTTTTAAGAATCTCTCCACTCTGCCTTATACGTTCCAGATCGCCACCCAGCTTATCATTTACCATGGCATGCCAGTCTGCCAGTAATATCTGCATCCTGATACCAGCTCTCATCATTGCCTTGATTCTGGTACCAATAACCAGAATATGTCCTATATGGGGTATTCCTGAAGGTTCCACACCATGGTATCCTTTACAGTTTTTCTCGAGGCTTTCAAACTCACTCTCGGTTACTATTTCTTCAAAAAGGGATTTGTCAAGATTTAACAATATAAGGGCATTAAATTATCTATCTTAATCTTTCTCTACATATACTCCTGTACTTGCAATTAAGGCATCTTCCAGGATTATCGTGGTTTCTGTTTGGAACGCCTCTCATTCTCCTTATAAGCTGAGCTCTCGCCAGTACCCTATCCTTCAATTCACTACTATTATTTACATAGAATGACCTATTTCTGTATTTTATAACACCGTACTGGATCATATGTTCGGGATAGAGTTCCTGGAGTATTATGAAATAAACTCCCATCTGAATTATATGTGGTTCCCATGGCTGATCCCCTATATTGCTGCTCTTATACTCGTATGGAATTATCTGTCCACCGTTTTCTATTACTCTGTCCGGTTTACCTGACAGACCATACCTTTTAGAAACTAGAATTTGTCCTTCAGATTTCATGTCTCCGTAAACAAATCTTCCCTTTGGCATTTCATAATAGTCCATTCTCCTTTTTGCCCTGACAAAATAAAAAACAAGTATTATCAGAAGGCCAATAAATGGGATAATAAAATAGACAGGAAGCAACATTTCAGATGAACACTATAAACATGAACACAATAACAAGCAATATGGCAACTATAAGTGTTACACTAAGTTTTGAATTCCTCTCACGATCAGTTTCTGCTTCCTCGTGCGCTATTGTACCTCTATTCATTCTTTCAACCCTGTCAGCAGGAACTCTATACCCTTCACGGGTGTAATACCAGGAAAGGGCGCAGTAATCAAACTCAGCAAGCTCTGATGCGCTGATGATCCTTTCTCCATTATCAGGGTTGTTTCTCGATCCAGATTCTGTCATATGAGCACTCCTGTTTCAGTGTGATAAACCCATTCTTCCTGATAAACATGCTGTATATAAAGAACTTTACTCTATCTTCCTTTGTTTCACCCCATACCTCTTCCATAAAGAAGGAGTTTTCTTTCGTTCTCATAATCTTCTGCATGATTGATTCAAGATCTCTCTCAGGTTCTCCTGAATTCAGTACCTCGTATATCTCTTCAACCTCTGCATTCTGCTCCATATGAGGCATTCTGACAATTTTCTCCCTGCTCCGTTCAGTCTTCCTCATAACCTCAATAAGTTCCACAAGCATGACCTTTCTAGTCTCATGATGCTTAACGGGCATATGCAGGCTTATAAACTCCCTATCTTCTATTTCTGAGTCATTATATACTTCCTGTGAAATCTCATTAAATTCGTCTTCAGTTTCCTCGGTTTCCTTCCTAATGAAGTTTTCTATCAGGTCGTTAGCCTGTACATACACTATCCCCCATGATCTGAATATTATATACCCTGCCTCTGCTATGGACATCAGTCCAGCATTAGTTAATTCCCTCACTATTAGGGCAAAATTAACAACATCAACTCTCCAGGGGTCTATCTCTCTGGCTATGCATCTTTCCATTATCTCTATTATATTCTTAGTCTCCGCCTTTGTATCCTTAAAGTCCAGTTCTTCATAGAACCTCGTATCTATACCAATGGTTGTTGCCTGAACTATTATAGTTCTTTTAAGATCCATAAGCTGTGTGTCTTCCATCTATTCACCTCCAAAGCTTTTCGAAAAAATTTCCGTACAGCCCGCTGCTTTGTTCATGGTTACTCCAAACAGAGAGTTCGCAAACTTACTCATGGCATTTTTCAACGATATCATAATGATCTGTGAAGTATTTGAATTTTCCCTTAACAACTCACCCATTGCCTCAGCGTTTGTTCCATCAAGGAACATGTCAATTTCATCCAGAAAATAAATTGGTGAGGGTTTAATTCTCTGAACCGCTACGATAAAGGAGAGTGCAACAAGACTCTTCTCTCCACCGCTGAGAGATTGCAGCTTTGTGTACGTAGTTCCTTTGGGTTTTGCCTTGATCAATAACTCGGATTCCAGTGGATTAGATTCATCTGAAAGATACATATCCACGTCACCACCTCTTGTCAACCTTTTGAAGATTTCCCTCATCTCAATCTTTACCTTTCCATAGAGGTCTAAAAGTACTCTTGTCTTCACTTCTTCAAGTTCGGCCATTAATTTGATAAGGGAATCAACCTCTCTTTTTAGAATATCTATTTTTTCAACAAGGTTTTCTTTTCTTTGCATATCCCTTTTGAGATCTTCCTCAGCTAGCTGATTGACTGCACCTATTTCCTGCAATTTTGCCATTCTTATGGCAATTTCACTATTTGCTTTCTGCGCACTTGAATAATCAATAATTACATTGCCCCCATTTTGCCTGAGTTCTTCTTTAAGGGCTGACAACTTCTCATTGAAATTCTGTATCTTTATCTTTGAGGTAAGCACAGCATTTTCATTGTTCTTCATGTCCGATTCCAATCCTGCACTCTTCTGGCTGATATCTGATAGCTGCCGCTCAATTTCCTTCAATCCCTGAATAATTTTTCTGTTATTTTCATTGAGCTTTTCCTCTTCCTCTTCAAGTCTTCCTATTTCATTTCCGAATTTCGCGATTTCTTCTTCAATTCTATCCTTTTCTGTGGTTTCTGCATTTATATTTTTTATAAGATTATCGTTTTCCATCATCAATTCCGACTTTCGTTCTGAAATTTTCTTCATTGTCGTCTGATTGCTAGATTTAATTGACATTGTTGAGGTCTGTTCGTTACTGATTTTTTCAAGTTCTCTTTGCAACTCGGATAGATCATTTCCTTCCTCCTTATTGTCTCCTATGATCATATACAGTTCATTCTTTCTCTTCTCAAGAGAGGCTTTTTTCTCCTCCTCTTTTGTTATGAGTTCCTGAAGTTTTTCCAGTGAAGCAGAACTATTTTTCAGTTCTATTTTAAGGGTCTGAATTTCAAGTTCAAGTGATTCTCTGATCTTCTGGCTTTCTTTCAACTGGGCTTCAAGCGAATCAGACTTCCCTTTTCCCTCACCACCGCTCTTTGATATGTCCATCAATTGTTTCGAAATGTCGTCATATTCCTGTCTTAAATTTCTAATGTCATGATCAAGACTGTTAAATCTTTCTCTAAGATCTTCAAGTAGTTTTTCCTTGCTATCAAGTTCAGAAAAGTTAAAAGTTGTTCTGCTACGATTCATGAAACCGCCAGATATGGCACCACTAGCTTCAAATATGTCACCATCAAGAGTAACAATTCTGACCCCTGTCATATATTTCTTTGCAATTTCTGCACTATCCACAAGAACAGTGTCCTGAAAGGTATACCAGATTGCATTTGCATAAACATCCTGACACTTGACCTGCTGGCTCAATAGAGAGGTCGTTCGATCCTGTTGAATAATAGTGAGTGCTTTCCCTCTTGGCCTCCCCGGTAAGATCTTATTTAGTGGAATGAAGGTTACTCGCCCCAGTTTCTTTTCTCTTAATAATTCTATGCAATCCTGTGCAACATCCTCATTATCAACTACTATAGAGTTCAGTCTTCCTCCAGCTGCTGCCTCTACAGCCAGTGCATACTTTTCGTCATAACTTATAAGTTCTCCTATGGATCGGTGAATTCCTGAAATAGCTCCTCTTGCCTTCGCTTCCATAATTGCGGAAATGGACTTATTGGCAAAACCCCTTGATCCCATTTCGGATCTCATTCTTTCAACTTCCTTCCCAAGGTTATCCATTTTAGACCTTGTTTCTGTTCTTTCTCTCTCCAATTCTTTGATCTGGGACTGAAGTTCATAATATTTTTTGCTTAGGGATTCGTTTTTAGATCTGTTTCCACCTTCATCCTTTTTGATCTGGTTTAACTGCCACTGAGTTTCCGATAACCTGTATTTTTCATTGGTAAGATTCTCTTCCTTAATACCCAGTTTTGTCTCAAGCCCTTTGAATTTTTTTGACTCCTCAGACTCCTCTCTTCTTATTTTTTCCGTAATAGTGGAATTCTCTTTAAGTTGTTTTTCTATAACTGTTAACTCATCGGTTGCCTTCCTGTATTCTTCAGTTTTATTTCTTTGAAGCTCTATCTTTTGATTTATC
>JAMDCG010000042.1 GCA_023489425.1 Thermoplasmatota archaeon | reverse complement strand
GGAATGAGTCCACTGAATTTCCAGGTAGTTCCATCATTTACCGCCACAGCAATTGTTCTATATCCTCTTAGAGAAAGTTCCCTGGCCTTTTCCATAACCTCATCTACTTTGATTCCAGGACACATGGCGGCTAAAACCTGTGGTGCGCCCTTTGTGACAGTGATCATTCCATCAGGTGTTTCAACCTTTGCCTGTGTCCTCTTTGTGGCGGGTTCAAAGGGTGTGAAATCAGTTATCCTGTACCCTTCCATATTTACTCCTGCTGATTTCCCAAAATTTATGATTGCAAGATCTATTGAATCCAGGCTGGATTCATCTGATGCAAGCATGGCATATCTTGTAATATCTTCTCTAGAGGATTCAAATAGAACAGGTTCCTGCACTGTCAGTTCATTTTTTGTAAGCGTACCGGTTTTATCAAAGCATATGGAATCCATGGAAGCAGCGTCCTCAACTGCATTCAACCTTGTAACAAGTGCACCCTTTTTTGAAAGGTCTATTGCACCGTATGCAGTTGCGATCGTAAATGTTGCAGGCAGGGCAACGGGTATTGATGCTATCAGAACTACCAGTGAGAAAGGTATGGCATCGATAAGAGGAACGTTATAGATAAAGGAGAATACGACGAGGCCGAGTACAAGAATAACATCTATAACTGCAAGGTATTTCACAATGCTGAGAATGAGCTTTTCAAGATGTGATTCTGATTTTGCGCTGCTGACAAGTTCTGCTGTATGTCCAAATAGTGTTTTAGCTCCAGTTGCAACTACAAGTCCTGTTGCCTCTCCCTTTTTTACAATTGAACCTGAAAATATCTCACCATCTTCCCCCCTTCTAACAGGATTTGATTCTCCTGTGAGTGCTGATTGATCGACTTCTACCTTTCCTCTTTCAATCTTAACGTCAGCAGGAACAACATCTCCCATTCTTACATGAACCACATCTCCTGGAACAAGTTCAGTTGAGATGATCTGTTCCCAACTTCCATTCCTCAGCACCCTGGTTTTTACAGTGATCCTGCTCCTGAGCATCTCCACTGCATCACTGGCCCTGGATTCCTGAAAGAAGCTGATGAAGCTGTTGAATATTAGAAGGGATAGGATGATATATGTATCCAGATCCTTCCCTATAAAAAATGTTATGATCGCAGTGATTTCAAGCATCCATGGTACAGGCGCCCAAAACTTCTTCAGAAATTTCAGGACAGCGTTCTCCTTCTTCTCCACAACCTCATTTTTACCATATTGCCTGATCCTCTGTTCTACATCGGAAGAACTGAGACCGGAAGATGAAGAATTGAGTTTATTGTAACATTCCTTTGTGGACAGTTTCTCGAATTCATTATCCATTCTATCAGTTCTCCCTTACAGAATGTGAATTAGTGAGGGTATAATAATAAAACAATATTGAATGAACAACACGTTTTAAAATAGTTTCTGAATTTGTATTTTCAGTGCCCGTCACTTTTCACCTGATTTTAATATCCCATTATAATATTTTAACTATTAACCTGAGAAATCATGCAATAATTAGCCATCTATCTCCGTTCTAAAAATTCCTAGCAATCCTTTCTATATCGATTCAGCCAGATCAAACTCCAAATTCCTGATCAAGACACCAACAAGTCAATGTTACATAAAAAGAATCATGACCACAGAACTTTTGCTCAGAGGGCCTGTAGAAGCAGACATTAAAAGCATGTTCATGAGGGAATTTTTACATCGAAGATGTAGTAATCAATTTCCCACACAGAAGAAAAGGCACATGTAGTTTTCTGTTAAGAGGAATTCCAAAGGATCATTTAAAAGCTATTGTGGCAGATACACCATTAATTAACAAACAGGCTATTGCATTTTATCAAAAAATGGGATTTGTAAAGGTCTTGGGATTATCCGGAGAGTTTAATAAAACATGGAACAGAATGTCAAAACCTGTGTGAATGCATTTTACTTTGATTTATAAGTCATCATAAACATTCTTTCTGTTTCCCACTTCAATCACAAAGGTAACAAGTTTCTTCCTTTCTACACTCATGATCACTCTGTACTTTTCAGTTCTCAAACTATAAAGTGGCACTCCCCTGAGACGTTTGATGTAATGAAACGGATTTTTGCTGATAATCATCATATTTTTCAAGATATTTTCGACGCCAACACTTTTCATTTTCTTCAAGAATCGGACAGTTGTTTTTGTCCATTTTACCTCGTTATCAGGCAATTTTTAGCCTCTTCCTCACTTCATCGGTTGAATATACCCTACCCTCTTTAATATCCTTTAGAGACATTTCTATCTTCTCAATTGTATCTTTGGAAAGAGGTTCCTCGTCCTCTGCAAGTTCTAAAAGTCTTCTTATGATTGAATCGTAAGACTCCTTTGGATAGAGTTTCAAAGAATTGAGTCTTTCCTTAAGATCCTTTTTAATTTGGATAGTTGTCTCCATACTTATGTAATTATATGATACAGTTAACGTTTATTATGAGTACTTATAACAAGATATAGCAGCTTATGGGACAATCCATTTAATCAATAGGTTCC
>JAMDCG010000065.1 GCA_023489425.1 Thermoplasmatota archaeon | reverse complement strand
AAAGTATATATTCAACCGCTAATGGTGATTCAAAAAATCCACCAATTGGTATGTTTGAACTGGTAAAGATGGCTATGAGGCAAAGACCTACCTACATAGTTCTTGGTGAAATAAGGGGGAGAGAATCATATTCTCTCTTCCAGGCTATATCAACAGGACATACTGCCTACTCAACAATTCACGCAGACTCTATGGAAACCCTTGTAAACAGACTGGAATCAAACCCGTTAAATATACCAAGGGTACTTATCGGTGCACTTAATATTGTGATATTTAATAAATTTGTAAGAGTGGGAAGCAGGAATATGAGAAAACTCATGGAGATTGACGAAATTGTTGGTACTGATCAGGATTCGGGAGAGATAATGTACAATAAGGTATTTTCGTACGACTTCAACCAAAATGAACAGGTCTTTTCAGGTTTCAGCAAAATTTTGAATGAAATAAGAGATGCAAAACAGTGGACTCAGGAGGAAATGAACTTTGAGTTTGAAAGACGCAAGTCTCTACTGGACGGACTGGTTAAGAATAACATCACAGATTATACAAATATAACAAGGATAATCAATATATATTATAAAGATCCAGAAACTGCAATGAAAATGGCGAGTGGTATTTGATGCACAAAAGTCAAGATATTCAGATCAAGAAGGAAAACAAAGGCAATGGTTTCCTCTCAAATCTGAACAAAAAATTAAATCCAAAACCCGTAAAGGTAGTTATTCCAGCTCCTACCATATTTGACGTGTTCGCAGTTAGAATCTTTGGACATCTGGTAGAAAAATATGTTCAGACTGAAAAAATGGATGAGAGCCTGAGAAAGGCTAAAATGCCAATAGATGCTATTGAATATTATTCAAGAGGTATCATGATTGCAGTCATATTCATGGTCGTCAGCTTTGTTGTTGTGAATGTATTTTCACTGAAATTTCCATCTTACACATATCTTTCCTTTGCGTTCTGGTTCCTTGCAGTCATTGTTTATTTCGCTGTCATGGCCGGATATCCAAATTCAATAGCTGGTACGCGAAGAAAAAAGATTGACGCAGTACTGCCACTGGCCATGGGTTACATCGCAACAATGGCCTCTGCTGATATGCCTGTTGAAAATATTATGTATGAGCTTTCAAACAGTACTGAATATGGTGAACTCGCGAGAGAGGCAAAAAGCATAGCGGTATCAACAAGATTGTTTGGAGAAGATATAATAAACGCTGTTAAGGATGGAGCCGCAAATTCTCCGTCTCAGAGACTCTCAGAATTCTTCCAGGGAATCATAACCACTCTCACTTCTGGTGGTGACCTGAAGAGCTATTTCAAGGATAAGGCGGTACAGTATCAGACCGAACTAAGCACGCTAATAAAAAGGAACACAGAGTCTCTCTCAGTACTCGCTGAAAGTTATATAATAGTTGGAATTATGTTCCCGCTAATATTAATGGTGATCATAGGTACGGTAACTTCCGTGATACCAGGAGAAGGGTCACTGACTGATACTGTGCTATATCTAATTGTGTTCCTTATTATCCCAATAATAGCGGTTATGTTTGCTCTGATCCTTAGCAGTACCATTGGAGAGGTGGATGTATGAAGGGTGAAATTGGTGGGGTTGAGCTTAGATATGTGGCGCTTGCAGGATCAGTTCTAACAATATTCGTTTTATTCTTTACTGGGTATTTTTTCAAGATAAACGATCTCAACCCACTGGTTCATCCGCTGACATTATCCTCCATTGCCATGGTAATTCTGTTCTTCCCATTTGGTCTTGCGGACTTTGCAAGAGTTAAGAGAATAGAGGAAGCGGAAAGAAGACTTCCTGATTTCCTTAGGGATCTTGCAGGACATACAAATTTTGGAACTCCAATGTCAGAGGCCATACTGAGATCAGCAGAAAATAAATATGGTCCATTGTCTATTGAAATTGAACATCTAGCTGGAATGGTTAAGCTTGGAATACCGGTAGAAACTGCCCTGAATGATTTCGGGAAGAGGCTAAAATCACCATCCATTATAAGGGTTGGCAAGATTATAAAAAAGGCAAGTGAATCAGGCAGCAATACATCTGATGTTATATCCCTGGTATCAAGTTTCACAACACAAACCTACCTAATGAGGGAAAGTAGATTTGCCGATATGAGAAGTTATTCTACTACCCTTGCAACATCATTCGGAGTCTTCCTATTTGTTATTGTTATGCTGGATACATTTTTCTTCCCGCAGATTGCAGGTGGAGGCCTGAGTGGGGGAGGCGTTCTGAATCTTGCTTCCTCTTCCTATGGACTGATTGAAAAGTTATTCTCTGCAGGTGTAATTGTTCAAAGTGCTGCAAGTGGACTTATATCAGGAGTTTTCAGGGACGGAAGACTAACTTCAGGTGCCATGATGTCAGGAATATTGGTTTTGATAAGTATAATGGTTCTAGCGATAATAGGGGTGCTCTAAATGGCCTTATTTTCTAAAACAAAAAAGAAGAAGACAAAAAAGAGGAAATTCCTCAGCAGGCAGGTAATAACACCTGTCAGGACTGTGAAGAGGACAAATGAGGATAAGTT
>JAMDCG010000056.1:39406-50374 GCA_023489425.1 Thermoplasmatota archaeon | reverse complement strand
AGTATAAAATGAAATCTCTTAAAAATAGGAGAAATTATGAATAGATAAATTTTAATAATGTTTTTACAGTAAATGTAATGTAGAAGTATGAAAACATCTAACGTTGAAGTAATATGTCCCATGATCACTCCATTTGATGGAGAAGGTAAGCCATCACGGGAAAACCTGAAGGTATTCCTAGAGGATATGAAAGAATTTGGTATTAACAAAATATTTCCACTTGGGAGCAACGGTCTTTTCAATTTGATGACCTTGGAAACAAAGAAAGAATTTCTCAAGATGATCCAGGATGAGGCCTCAGATTTTGAAGTACTTGTAGGAGTAGGGTCACAAAACACCGAAGAAGCAAGAGAGATGGCAAAGTATGCCGAAGATTTAGGGTTCAACAAGATTGTCCTGCAACCAACATATTATAACAGGGCTGAACAGTCCTGGATAATAAGGCACTTCGAGGCTGTTTCCGAGGTTTTCTCTGGAAAGTTCTACATCTATAATATACCACAGTTTACTGGTTCAAGGGTTGAAATAGAAACGATGAAATCTCTGGTTGAAAACATTGGTAGAATTGAAGGAATCAAGGATTCATCAGG
This sequence comes from Thermoplasmatota archaeon, assembly GCA_023489425.1. The sequence goes on along the minus strand of JAMDCG010000056.1, from coordinate 49,784 downwards.
AGACATAAGATTTTTTAACGAGGTCGCATCCAATTTTTCAGACAATCTCAAAGTATACCAGGGGCAGGATGATCTTCTCCTTCAGGCACTTTCAATAGGGGCAAAAGGAGGGGTTTGTGGAACCACAAACATAAATCCACTTGTTACGGACGTTTATAAATATTTTGTAGATGGAAACATGACGATGGCAACTAAAACCCAGAGAATATTCAATCAATTCTTCAGAATGGTAAATGAGTATCCTTTTCCAGCAATGGTTTATGCAGCTTTCTACAGGAAGCACAATATAAAGGGAAAATTACCAGACCCAATCACCACAATCCCAAAAATTGTTGAAAGCAAGATCATGGATGTGCTGAATTATACAACGCACATAGAACCCCAATAAAATTTAATTTTACCAATAAACTATTTATATAATCTTAAGTTAACGTTTTACTCTGTGAAGGAGGAGAAAAGCATGGACAAAACAACATATGTCAAGTTTGAAACTCCCGAGTCTTTAGAGAAAAAGATTCTGGAATTAGTAGAGAATTGCTATAGAAGTGGAAAAATCAAAAAAGGCACAAATGAGGTAATAAAGTCAATAGAAAGAGGGGAAAGCAAGCTCGTTGTTATAGCTGAGGATGTAAACCCACCAGAAGTTGTATACTTTATCCCTAAGTTATGTGAAGAGAGAAAAGTGCCATTTGCCTATGTGAAGACAAGATCGGAACTTGGATCAAAAGTAGCCATAGGATCAACTGCTTCGATTTCAATTACGGATGTAGGGAAGAACGAGGAACTACTCAAGCAAATAACATCAGAAGTAGCAAACCTCAATAAGTGAGGTGTCTTGAATGTTAGATGATGCAACACCAGCTGAAGTTGTGGAATTAATGGGTAGAACTGGCATGACCGGAGAGGCTACCACTGTTAAGGTAAGAGTACTGGCTGGCAGGGATCAGGGGAGAATCATCGCTAGAAATGTCCTTGGTCCCGTAAAGGTTGGCGACATACTGATGCTAAGAGAAACTGCTAGGGAAGCTAAGAAGCTTTCAATGAGGTGAATCTGATGGTAAGCAGAGAATGCAGCTTTTGTGGAACTGAAATTGAACCTGGAACGGGAATGGTTTACATTCGCCGTGATGGAGCAATTATCAATTTTTGCAGTAAAAAATGCAGGATAAATCAAACAAAGTTGAAAAGAGTGCCAAGAAAGGTGAAATGGACTAGAGAGTACCAGAATCTGAAGGCAATAAGAAAAGCATCTGAAGCACACAACCTTGAACAAAAGAAGCCGGCTGAAAGTGAACCGGTTACTGAGGAAGTTAATCAGGAAGGCAGTCAATAATGGCAGCAGAAAAAACCCTCATTTTAATAAAGCCAGATGGAGTTAAAAGGAGATTATCTGGGGAAGTAATTAAAAGGCTTGAGCAGAAAGGAATAAACATCAAAGGTCTCAAGTTAATGAACTTAAGCAAGGAGAAAGCGGAGAAACATTATTCAGTGCACAAGGATAAACCATTTTTCAAGGATCTTGTTTCTTATATAACAAGTGGTCCCATAATAGCAATCTTGGCGGAAGGGAACAACGCCATTTCAGTAGTAAGAACTCTAGTTGGCGCAACTGACGGTTCAAAGGCATCACCAGGCACAATAAGAGGAGATTTCTCAATAAGTATCGATAAGAATATCATCCATGCATCAGACTCAACTGAATCTTTCAATCATGAGTATCCAATATTCTTCAATAACAGTGAAATCCTTGATTTTGCCTATGGGGATGAAAATCTTTTCTGAGGTGTAATATTATTGTATGGAAACCCTCAGACAGCCAATTGTGTGCGTACTCGGGCACGTAGATCATGGTAAAACAAGTATTTTAGATTCCATAAGGGGAACCTCCCTCATGAAGAAAGAGTCAGGAGGTATCACGCAGAGGATTGGTGCAACTGAGATCAGCATCCAGCGGATAGTTGAGATTTCAGGAGGCAAGGTTTCCTCAAAAATGTTTAAAATACCGGGGCTTCTATTTGTGGATACTCCTGGCCATGTTGCTTTTGCAAATATGAGGGCAAGGGGAGGGGCTCTTGCTGATATAGCCATACTTGTAATAGATATAAATGACGGCATTATGCCACAGACTGTTGAGTCAATAAACATTCTCAGGAAATTTAAAACACCATTCATAATAGTTGCCAATAAGATAGATACACTGGCTTATTTTATCAAGCCAGCAAATACCAACTTCTCAGAATTTCTCAAGGAGCAAAGACAGGAATATATAGATGAGTTGGACAACAAGCTATATGCCATAATAAATCAGTTATACCAGCATAACCTGACAGCAGATAGATTTGATAGAATAACTGATTTTACAAAGAACATTTCCATAGTTCCTTCAAGCGCAAAATATTCCATAGGCACACTAGAGATCCTGATGACCATATCGGGATTGGCGCAAAGATTTCTCACATCTTCCATTGCACTGGTAAATAGCATAGCAAAAGCAAGTGTTCTGGAGATAAGAAGGGAAGAGTCACTGGGAATGACACTGGATTCCATTCTTTATCAGGGAAAACTGAGAACAGGGATGGCTGTCTATGTAAACACACTTGAAGGACCGAAGGAGACGAAAATCAAGGCTCTTTTCACAAATGTATCCTCAAAATCAACCAAGGTCACGGAAAGAAATATGGTGAGCTCAGCTTCAGGGGTAAGAATTGCAATTTCAGATAAACTGGATGTGATACCAGGCACAACCCTAATAGAAGCCAAGGGTGATATTGATTCCATAATCAAAGAATTGCAGGAGGAGAGCCAGGTTAGTATAGAACTGGATGAACACGGAATCACACTGAAAGCAGACACTCTCGGTTCACTCGAGGCAGTAGCATTTGAGCTTGGAACCCGTGGGATCAAGATTCGCTCCACCCAGATAGGCGAGATAAGTAAGAGAGACCTTATTGATGTTTCTACACTTCCAGATCAGATGGATAGGATCCTCGCTGGATTTAACGTTGATCTTTCAAGTGATGCCAGGAATAACTTAATGAATTATGATGTTGCGGTTGTTGCATCAAAAGTTATATATTCACTTATTGAAGATATTGAAAAATGGTTGAGAAACAAGAAGGAAGAGATGGATGAGGAAAGCAAGCAGGGTATGCCAATTCCGTCTAAGCTTGTTATAATGCCAGAATACATTTTCCGTGCTGCAAAGCCGATCATAGTTGGTGTTAAGGTATTATCCGGCAGGATAAAGGTAGGGGATAACATGATACGAGATGATGGAAAGTATGCCGGTACCATAAAGAGCATAAGGGATGGAGAAGTCTCCAAGAGATTTGCGGAAGCGGGACAGGAGGTTGCGGTTGCCATTGATGGTGTTACCCTCAACAGGCAGATATCAGCCGATCAACCAATCTATGTTGACATCACCGAAGACGTGGTGAAGAAACTTAGGGAAAGGTCACTGGATGAAAAGACAATGGAAACACTGGAGGAAATCATTAAAATCAAGAGAAAGGAGAATATATTCTGGGGAACCCGGGTATAGAACTCGGGCTCACTAATTTCAAGACAATATTCAAATTCCCAGCATGTTCATTCAATTTTCATGGCATTTGCAAATACATGTTAAATAAGAGAATTTCCTGACACGGAAAAACAGGTGGATGATTCATAAGAATATCAGGATAATAGTGATAATCAGGATGATCAGGCTTCCAGACATGGTAAAGTTGTTATACGATGGAGAATAATTAAAGGCAAAATCCAGAAGGGGAAGTAAAATTCCCCCTTTTATAACTGTACTTCCTGTTATGATTCCTGCAACACTTTTCGAATCTTTCTTTCGAATTGAACTCCTTATGACAACGATCTCTGGAATTGAACCTAGAATTCCCGGTATAATGTATCCTGAGTTAACCTCACCTATGTTGAGATAGATTCCCATGGATGCTGTACCCCTGGATAGATAAACTGAAAAAACTAAGATGCAGGCTGTAAAGAAGATAAGTTGCAGAATATTTATCCTGCCAGCCTTATCATCGTTCCTGTCTACTTGGACCTTTTCAACTATATCTTCTCTGCCAAGGTAGTAGAAGGTGAAGAGAGAAATACTTATGGTTGCAACAGTAAGGAGTAATGTTGCAATTAATCCTTCTTCTTTAAGTAATAACAGGAGAAGAATGTATGATGGCACTATAAGTATGAATGGGGCATATTTTCTGTCAATCCTTGTTCTTGAGAATTTTATCACCACAAGAAAAATCATAAGGGTCACAACAACAGACCCGACAAGTGTACCTATGGATATGCCAGGATATCCTTCGGCCACCGATGTACCTGATACGGCAATTTCATCAAAACTTGTAAGAAACGAGAATAGTGTGAGTCCATAAAATAAACCGGGCTTTTTTCCGGTGATCGTTTCAATTCCTTCATATAACTCGTCAGAACTCATGTCGAGTCCAAAGATGATTGCTATAATCAAAATTATGTTTATCAGGGGTTCCCTGGTAAAAAAAATGACAGAACCAGCTATAAATATTATGAATAAAATTAGAAAATTGTTTTTACGGTTCATTACCAGCTTTAAACGAACTGAGTTGCAGCTGGCTGTGGTGCATTGCTTACTGTCACCTTTGAACCACGTTCGTGCTTTACGAACTGAACTTCTTTCGGATTCAACTTTTCCTTAATGTACTGAAAAGCCACATCTGCCTTTTCTGGATCTCCACATGTAAATAGATCCAGGGCAATCATTCCGTATTCAGGCCAAGTGTGGAAAGATATATGCGATTCTGCAAGCAAAACGATCCCACTTGCCCCTACTGGCTCAAATTGATAATAATCTGACGAAATTTTTGTGAGGTTACCGACCCTGATGGACCTCTCAATTATCTCCATCAAATTCTCTTTTCGCTCCAGAAGCTCTGGTTCTATACCATACATGTCTGCTAGAATATGAATTCCCACGGCCACCTTCATCGTCCTCCATCATTGCACCTCTTTGTGTATGAACTAGTCATAATTTCTTATTATTTAAATATTGATACAAGTTGATCCAATTTATTTAATCTACCATAGGAAATAAAAACTATACATAACTAACCGTTAGAGGAATATTTTAATTAATATACAATTAATATTATATTTTAAAGGTTGTAAGATTGGTTTTCACATTAGGAAATTTTTCCTTAAGTGCAGAAAATTCCTCAAAATTTAGGTTCAGGGATTCAGCTGTTGTGTATATCTTTGAGTCAAGTCCCCTGTTCGCACAATCAAAGGCGCCGGCAAGTGGTGCAAATACATTTGTATTAACTTCACTGGAAAGTATCGAATAAGCACCTTCTCCCATAATAAATATCCTGGCATTCGACTTATCAGTTTTAATTGATTTTATTATTTTATTCCTTATTATTTCTGAATTACTGTCATTAAGGTCTTCTATTGTTTCTATCCACACCGTTCCGAAATTAATTTTTATAATGCCCTTTATGTCCCTTATCCTTAGTTTATTTCCCGCCCTGGCATTTTCTACAGCAATTGCAATTGCCTCATTGTTCCTGTTCTCCTTACCTCCATGCAGAAAGCCTCCATTCATATAAAGATAAACAGTTGCTCCAGTCTTGAAATCATCATCACTTATACACTCCCAGTCTGTCGATTTAAAGATGATATCTGTCCCTTCTATGACGAATCCCTTGAGCAGCTTCATTACAGAACTCAGGTATTCATATCCCTTAGGGGTGATCTTGAACTCTTCGAGAAACCCTCTCTCCTTCATGGTAGCAATATAATATCGTACACCCTGCAGTGTTATCCCAAGGTCTTTTGCCATTAAAGTCAGGTTTGTTTCTCCCTTGAGGATCTTTATAAGCAGGGATATCTCATTCACATTAATATCTTTCAAGGAGAGTGCTGAATCCATCGACCTGAATATAGCTCATTGTATTAAAATATATCTGAACCTGAAAGAATAAAGGATTTTAGATTTAATTCTATATATTTTATATACTGAATATATGCAATTGACTTAAGCTGGAGACAAATTCTTTTTATACCTTAAAAAATGAAGTATCAGGTTTAAAATGTTAGGTCTGGCAGAAGAAAAGGAAAATCAGAAAGGAGAAATGGAAAACTTGACAGGAGGAAGCATGTTCTTCCGGGCAATGAGTAATTATAATTCCAGCCTTACCGAAAAAGTATTGAAGGATATATCGGAATACTGGTTTCTCGTTGGGAAGCCTGAGGTGAAAGTTATAGAGGGATACGAGGAACAGGACGTAATTAACAGCCTTGTAAAAGATAACTTATTGGTAAAGCTGAACGAAACTGAATATCCAAATTCATATCTTTACAGAAGTGCGCCGTTTGACGTAGCCAGGTCTGAGAAGGATACCTATATTTGCACACGAGGTTCTTCTGATGATGTAGGCCCTACGAACTACTGGCTCAATACTGATGATGCCCTCGAGATAGCCAGATCAAACCTTGAGGGAGCAATGAAGGGGAAGACGCTCTATATTGTGCCATACTGGCTTGGTCCCATAGATTCCCCCTTTGGCCAGGGCGGTATTGAGCTCACTGACAGCCTTTATGTTGTTCTTAACCTCATGAAGATAACCAGGGTAGGGAGAGTCACGGCAAAACCTATAGCCCTGAGCAATTCATACGTTCTGGGAATGCACGCAACTGCAGATCTTAACCCGGAAAAGAGGTATATAATGCACTTTCCAGACGAAAACGATGGAATGGGCACGGTTATAAGCTTCAACACAAATTATGGGGGAAACGCACTCCTGAGCAAAAAATGTCACGCGTTGAGAATAGCCTCTTTCAGGGCCAGGAGAGAGGGTTGGATGGCCGAACATATGATGCTCATAGGAATCAGGGAACCCACCGGCAAAATGACCTATATTTCCGGCGCATTTCCCAGTTCAAGCGGTAAAACCAATTTATCCATGCTCCAGCCTCCCGAGGAATTTCTAAAAGCAGGATGGGATACATACCTAATGAGTGATGATATTACCTGGATGCATCCTGTGAATGGCGAACTCAGAGGAATAAACCCCGAATACGGCTTCTTTGGAGTGGCACCCCATACAAGTTACAGGACAAATCCCAGGGCCATGGATGCAGTAAGGAGAAACACTCTCTTCACAAACGTTGGAATTGATTCCAGGAAGTGCCCATACTGGGAAGGTATGCCAGATGTGCCTGAGGGACTTACAGACTGGAGAGGCAACCCATACGATGGAAAGGAAAAGGCTGCTCATCCCAACTCTAGATTCAGTACTCCAATAAAAGAATACAAAAACCTGTCCCCTGACTACGAAAAACCAGGTGGAGCACCTGTCAGTGCCTTCCTGTTCGGAGGAAGGCGAAGTGATCTCCTACCACTTATAATGGAGGCGAGGAACTGGAATGAAGGAGTACTTTTTGGAGCAATGCAAAGAGTAGAAACTACTGCAGCTGCAATCGGAAAGGTTGGAGAGCTCAGAAATGACCCAATGGCCATGAGGCCATTCATGCCGTATAACATGGGAGATTACTTCAAATATTATCTTGAAGTCGGCAAGAAACTGGATAAACCACCACGCATATACAATGTCAACTGGTTCAGGAAAGATGCAAATGGTGGTTTTCTGTGGCCCGGATACAGTCATAACATGTATGTTGTCAAATGGATACTTGGGAGGGTAAATGGGGAAATAAGGGATGCTGTTGAAACTCCAATGGGTAATGTACCTTCACTGGATTCATTCGATTATGGAACGATAGATAAAAACGTCATGAATGAATTACTCCATATAGACAGGAAAGGTTTCCTCGAAGAACTAAAGACAATAAAGCCATTCTTTGAGTCTTTTGGAAATCATTTCCCTGAGGAATTATGGGAGACATATTACGATGTTAAATCCAGGCTTGAAAAATAGTGAAATAAACGGGCAAATAGAATTTTCAATTTTTCAAAATCTTCCTTATTCTGAAGGTCTGGCTCTCCAGAGAAGGATTAACATGGAAATGATTGAAGGATCAGGTATGGAATCCATAATTATATGCGAACACGATCCTGTTTATACATGTGGTATCCATCACGAGGGGAACACGACAAACCTTGAAAACGTTCATTTTATAGAAAGAGGTGGTGGAATTACATACCATGGACCAGGACAGATAACCGCGTATTTCCTGATCAACCTGAATCAAAGGGGAATAAACATCCTTGACCTGATCAATTTTGTACACGGAGTGGAAATCCAGTATCTTGAACAGCATGGAATAATTGCTCATTCCAGGCTCAAGAAGGAAACAGGTGTTTGGGTTGGCAATCATAAGATATCATCAACAGGCTTTGCAATCAGGGGAGGGTTCACCATGCACGGGATCGGGTTGAACGTGAACACAGATCTTGAAAAATTCAGCCTCATAAACCCATGTGGCTATGACTGGTCTGTGATGACTTCAGTTTCTAAAATCAATGATAAAAAATACAGAATGGAAGAAGAAAAAAAACTCTTCATGAAGATTCTGAAAGAAAATTTAGAAATTTGATAAAAAAAATTATCTTAATATCAATGGGCAATAGTCTGTGATTGTTCCCTTAAAAACTGCTGCAGATAGTAGAATGAACCGGTACCTTTTCCACTGATTCCGCTCAGTTTCCATCCAACGAACGGCTGTGAACCAACCATTGCTCCTGTGGAACCTCCCCTTTCCCTGTTTGCATATATTGTTCCGACCTCGACCTCATCGAAATATTTCTGGATTTCTGCCGGGTCTTCTGTGAATATGCCTCCAGTCAGGCCGTAATCTGATTCGTTTATCTTTTCTATGGCCTCATCCAGACTTTTTACCTTCACTATTGCGAGGAAAGGCAGGAACAATTCATGCTTAATGATATCGGAATTCCCCGGAAGATCCGTAACGATTGTCGGTCTCACAAAGTTTCCTGGACCTTCAATGACATTTCCTCCAGATAGAATCTTTCCATCTTTTCTGGCTACCTCAGAATATTTCTTGAATTTCTCAACTGCCTCCCTGTTAATCACTGGTCCCATGTAAGTTTCAAGTTTCTTTGGGTCTCCAACAACGAGTTTGTCTGTTATATCCTTTATCTTTGCCAGAAATTGGTCATATATCTTATCTTCAACATATGCAATGGAACAGGCACTGCATTTCTGACCGGAATATCCAAAAGCGGCTCTGTAAACTCCATTAACTGCCTTGTTAACATCAGCTCTGGAAGTCACAGTGATTGTATCCTTTCCTCCCATTTCAGTAATCACGACTTTAGGCCTGTCCTTTGTTGCATTCCTGAATATACTAATACCTGCATCCCTTGACCCAGTGAAAAGTATTCCGGAGATGTCCCTGTGGGATGTTATGTATGGTCCAATTTCGCTCCCCTTTCCTGAAATGAATGCAATGTTCTCAGCCGGAACACCTGCCTCAATCAGTGTCTTCACATAAAGGTAAGAAGTTAAAGGTATATCGCTTGATGGTTTCAGCAGCACAGAATTTCCAGTAATCAGAGGTCCAGCAACCATTCCTGCTGTAATAGCATAGAAATTGAATGGTGCAATCACTGCAAAAACGCCGTATGGTTTCATGTAGGACATACTTTCCTCATTTTCATATCCCTTACCAGTAAATCTTACAAAACCCTGATTTTCTATAAGGTTCAGGGCATAATATCTAAGGAAATCTATACCCTCATCAACGTCGGCCATTGCCTCAGTTCTGTTCTTCCCATTTTCATAGGCAAGCAGTGCAGAAATCAGAAACTTATCTCTCGAAAGAAGATCAGCAGCCTTCAGCATTACCCGTGCCCTGTTCACATATCCTGACTTAAACCAGGACTTCTGGGCTTTTTTAAGCATGGCAATAGCCTGGTCAACATATTTCTGTGAACCGGCCTGGAATGTACCTATCTCTTTTCCATCAACTGGAGACGTATGCTTTATCTTATTGCTTTCTTCGACTTCATTTCCTATAATATTTTTGTATTCCTTTCCAATATACTTCTTTGCTTCCTCACAGGCCTTGTCATACAATTCATTAAATTCTCTTTCCTTTCCATTTTTTACATATTTAACATATGTAACCTCATTTTCGAATGGCATAATTGTAAATGTCTGGATCATACATAAATATTGCATCATTTTATACATAACTGAAATAACAAGGGAATTTCACATGCTTTATTCCTATCTCATGATTATTTTTGCAGTTCGCTTAACAGCCTATTGCCGGGCTGTCAGTAAGTCCTTTCTTCAAGGCAATTTAATGTTCTTAAATTCATGGTAAGGATGAACAGGTTTTTCGTGAGGAAATTAGAAATTGAATCAAGAGATACGTAGAATATGAAATTTCTGGAAAAATT
>JAMDCG010000056.1:21116-38888 GCA_023489425.1 Thermoplasmatota archaeon | reverse complement strand
TCATATATCTTACAATGATGGGATTTGGCATATCAATCTTGCAATTCCTGTTCATTTCAACATCTGCCTTTCATTCATATCTCTCAGGAGACAGGCCAAGGAACGAAATACCATTCACGATGCTTCCCGTTGGCGGTCTCAGTATGTTCCTGCTCAACCTTTTGCTGCTTCCAGACCTTAACCTGATACATTACTTTCAATTTCCGGAAGAAATATTTCTTGAAATTTCAATTATGATCTGGGGCGCAATCCTTCTTTATATGATCATTTCGTTGAGTTTCCTCATCTCTACGAGATTTGAAAAATTTACATTCTCCCTTTTTGCATACGTATTTCCCATGGGAATAGCAGATTTTGCAACTTATCTCCTTTGGGATAATACCAGGACATACCTCTTCAAGATAGCCACATTAGTTATCTCATTCATGGTATTCGTGCTATATATCTTTGCATCTCTAAAAAATTTTAATTTTAAGATGAAACCGGATTCATTAAAATAATTCTATCGGGTATCAAACCTTTCCATAATTCACAATCCCATGCCGTCATCAATGGTCAGGGATTCCCCATTAATTCCGGCAGAAAGGGGGGAAAGTAGGAAAGCCGATACGTATGCTATTTTCAATGGGTCCATTGTCCTCCCGTCATTGAAGTTGAATGGAAATATATCTCCAAAATTGTCTTCCTTACCAACTGAACCTGGCAGGATAGAGTTGACTCTTATCCCACTCTTTTTCAGGCCAGAAGCTGTTATTCTTGTCATCTCCTCGATGGCATATTTTGAAATGGTATAGCCTGAGTGATTTGCACCAAATAGATGTCTTGATGCCCCAATATTCACCATGCTGGAACCAGAGTTCATCACGTCCTTCAAAATATAGATCAAATTATACTGGGTCATCACATTCAATTTGAAAAATTTCATCAATGTATCTGGCTTAACAACCTTGTTCTCAGCAGGTTCCCATGTACCCACATTGTTTACTGAACCATTAATAGCACCAGTTTCTTTTATTATTCCTTCCAGGGTTTTTCTGATTTCCGATGTGTCTTCGAGATCGCATTTTTCTATCCTTATCTCCTTATCCAACTTTTCAGAAGGAAAAACTCCACTTCTTGAAAGTCCATATACAGTGGCACCAAATTTCTTTAGCAACCTGGCAGTTGATAACCCCTGTCCTGGGCCAACTCCAGCGATGATGAAGGTCTTTCCTTTGAAGTAATCTTCCAGTATTCCCATATACGTCCATATGCTTCATTTTATTTTAAATGTGAGTATCATCTGTGATATCAAGCATTAACTTATTGAAATTAAACAGTGTAAGAGAATTCATATATGATCTTTCAACCTTCTTTTTTGTGGACTTCCTGATCACCTTCCGGAATTCAATACCGTCATAGGTGATCTCTTCCAGAAATAGAAATTCAGCTGGAGCCAGCCTCCTCACCCTGTACTCCTCTGAAAATGGTTCTTCTGATGTTCTCTTTTCCCTTGATCTTTCCATAGCATATCCCATCATGAACCTGATCTGGTTCCAAAGAAACCCCCTTGCCTTGAATGAAATGTATCTCATGTTATTTCTATGGAATTCATCAATTTCCATAACTGTTCGTCTGGTGTTTCTACCATTCAGCTTACAGAAATTGGAAAAATCGTGCTCTCCCTCAAATTTTTTGAGGTCTTCGAGCTTAATCAAAGGGAATATCCCTGTTTCAGGAATAATATAAATGTATTTCTTGTACATGACCCTCCGGACATTGAAATCATCATCAACCTTCGCATATTCATGAAAGTAAATATCTTCAAGGCTTGAGTTCAATATTCCTATTATATCTACAGCATTCCTGTCGGTATCTATGGTGCACGTATTCATGATGGCTGATACTCCACGATCTGTCCTTGAGCAGCATCTGAAATTTACACCGAGCGAATTCTCATTCAATACATGTAAAATGCAATCTTCCACGCTCCTCTCGCCTGTGCCTCTCTGGAAACCTGTGAATTTTGTTCCAGCATAGGAAAATCCTAGAAGATATCTCACGTACTGCAATTTTACGATATTAATTAATCCTTATGCATCTGCATTTTCCATAAACCGATGCACAGATTGAGCACCAAGTTTTATTAAAGTGTTATAATGCAGTGGGGTGTGGAATATTGCAGGCGCAGGAATAGCGGGTTCATATCTATTTGGCAGGATGAGAAATGAGGGGTATGATGTCAGGATATTTGATCCAAAGATAAAGGATTTTTACATACCATGCGGATTTGCAACTAACAGGAATCTTCTTGTGCCATACCTGAGCAACCTGAACATTGAATTCGATCAGATCCTGGAAGCTCAGGATAATATTGTTGAGATTGCGGGCAATAATTTTGAGCCAATTGAAGCAGAAAATACTGGTTTATGCACGGTCAACAAGATGAAAATGGAACAGTTGATGAGCGGTGAGGAGGTGCTTCACTCCACATGTCCATTAAATCAGGATCAGCCTGTTATTGATGCCACCGGCGTTTCGAGGTTTTATCTTCCAGCAAGCGGGAAAGATAAGAAGATGTTTGCCATTGAAAAGGTATGCAGAAAATCAGAATATAAAGGATTTTACTTTTATTTCTTTCCGGAAGGGAGGGGATACTTCTGGTCGTTTCCACTGGGAGACAGGTATCATATGGGGGCAGGGGGTATTAACCTGGAAGAAGTAAAAGATCATCTGGAGAAGTATGAAGCGGTCAGAACAGTGTCAAGAATGATAAGGATGAGGCCTATAAAAGAGAACATAACTTCCGGCAATATACTTGGAGTTGGAGAGAGCATAGGGTACATCTCGCCATTGCTGGGTGAAGGCATAATTCCAGCTTTGGAATCCGCGGAGGCACTTTTTCAAAGCATGAAGAAGAGCGATGACATTGGAGAAATATCTATTATTTACCAGAATAGGATAAGCAAGCGAATGAAAGAATTCGAAAGGATAGCAAATTTAGTGGAGAACATTCAATCCGGAAGGGTATTCATGTCATCCAACATTCTCGCAGTGCGACTGGCAATGAATGAAATGAAGAAGTTCGGTTTCTCCATAAGTTTCAGGAAGATTCTTTCACATTTCCTATAGTATACCGCCATCAACTGGAACCATGGAATCTGTGGTTGCTCCAAATGTATCTTCATCCAGCATTGCAATCAGCATATTCGCAACATGTTCTGGGAGCACTTCTTTTCTGAGAAGGTTTCCCCTCTTGTACTCGTCAGCGGTCAGGCCTTTAGCCTTGGCTCTTGCCTCCAGGACACCATTTTCCCAGATCTTTGAATTTTTGAAGATCTTGTCGGGGTTTATGATGTTGGACCTGATACCATACCTGCCTCCCTCCTTCGCAATATAGTGTGAAAGTTGTGCTGAAAATGCCTTGGTGGTACCATAGGATATCATTCCAGGACCGGGGTTGGTAAGGTTCTTTGTTATGTTGAAAACAAAATTTCCACCTATTCCCTGCTTCTTCATTATCCTGAATACTTCCTGAGATATTATGAAAGGTGCCAGTGAATTGATCTTGAAATGCAACATGAGGGTATCCAGTTGAATATCCTCTATGTACTCTGACTTCAGAATTCCTGCATTATGGAATACTACGTCAACTCCTCCATATTTATCCCGGATATCCCCTATCATTTTTTTTACCTTTTCTGTATCTGTGAGATCGATTTCATAACCTAGGGCTTCAGTTCCGAATTCATTTGAAATTGATCTGGCAATATCACTGATTGATTTTTCCTTATCCGCTCCAACAACATTGGAACCGTTTGCAGCAAGTTTCCTGAAAGCTTCCAATCCTATTCCATTGGCTGCACCGGTGACTATGCTCACAGTCCCCTCAAGCTTTCTCGGCTTGAATTTCTTGAGCTTTGCCTCTTCTAGTGGCCAGTATTCCATATCGAAAGCCTCCTTTCTGGAAATGAAGGAATGTTTTCCAAGTTTTTCTGCAACGGAATTTACCCTCATTGAATGTATGAACTGGTCCCTGATAATTGAACATTCCCTGTAGGTTCTTGCAGCTGTAACAATCCCAAAACCCCTGATAAGAATGATAGAAGGGAAGGGATCATGCATTGGAAATTCCTTAATGTATGTTTTATATTCTTTTTCATATTTTTCTGAGTATTCCCTTACTTTCTCACCAGGGTCTTCTTCCCCTGTGACATAAAGATAATCATATTTTGTACGTATAAGCATGTCTGGTGTTGCAGGCCCACTCTCCCTGAATATTTCACCCTCCTCAGAACGGGCAATCCTGATTGCCTCTTCAGATCGATCAACGAGGAGTATTTTTCTGTAGTTCTTTGACACAGCCCCTCTAAGTTCTGGAAGTTTTTCATAGGCTGATTCATCATTTTTGAATTTTTCATTGAATATGGGTCCTTTTATTTTTCTTGATATATAATCCCTGGCCCTGTCAACAATTTTTATATGCTTTTCATAGCTCTCATCAGCTGTCTCACCGAAGGTGAACAGACCATGCTTGGATAGTACAATCCCATCAACATCAGGTGTTATCTTGCTTACTATTTCCATGACCTTCTTCGCAAGCTTGAAGCCTGGTGGATAATAATCAAGAATTATTACATTCCCGAGAATCTCCTTGAGTTCATCATTTTTCAGATTGGAATTAGTCAGCATCAGTATGTGGTCAGAATGGGAATGATCAACGTATGTGTATGGGATGAAGGCATGCAGAAAAGTTTCTACAGACGGAGAAGGTTCAGAGGAATCTATCATGCTCTTTCTGAGATAACTCATCATTTCCTCATCGCTCATTTCATCTATCATTCTTGCATGCAGCAAATCCTCCATCCTTACACCAGTGAACCCCTTGCGGTCAATTGTGGCCATGTCAGATCCGCTTCCCTTGACCCTTAGAATTTTTATTATCCTTCCTGCATGATCTGTTTCCAGCACCTTTACACTTGCATTCCCTCCTCCGTGGAGAACAAGTTCCTGATCCTTCCCAAGCTTCCTTGCACTTTCAACTCTAAAATCCATTTCATCCAACTCGATCACCCTTAAGTTCTATTACTGGTCTTCCCGGCAATGGTACCTTGCCTTTCCCATCTCCTCCATACTCTTCCACCATTACATCTGCAGAGAAAATTTTCTGTAGTATACCCTTGAATTCAGAAATGGCAGCCATTTCATCAACTTCCATGTTGAGTTTACCACGAAATTTCTTCACGTTTCCAATAATGGACTTCATTGAAACATTGAGGTCCCCATCGACTATCCGCCTTGTCTCTTCCTTTATCCTGCTATTGCTTACAGTTATTCTTATCATTGATGGTTTTATTTTTGTAACAGCCTGAATTGACCTTATATCGTCTGCAAGTGACATGGTATAATCAAAACTTCTTTCCCTGTTCATTTCATTTTCTGAAATGTCTTCTATTGAAATTTCGCTATTTGAAACAAAACCACCCTCATTCAGTTGACTCCATACTGTTTCAGCCATATGAGGAACTACACATGATAATACCTGGGTCCATTCCCTCCTGACCTGACTCACCGCTGCAGCAACGTCCATTCCGAGGCTTCCAAGCTGATTTAGTTCCCTCATAACTTCATACACCATTTCCACATAGGCCCCCCTAATCTGGAAATTATCCATCTTTTCAAGGTAATTTCTGAGATGATGCTTGAATTTAATCTTAAAGACCTCAGTGTAATTATCCTTACTTTTCACTGTGGTGCTCGCTGGAATAGCAAGGGTGTTTCTTATGGTATCATAAACTCCCCTTATATTTTCTATCTCGGACTCGTTCCAGTCCAGCACCGAATCCACCTCTGCTACAAGTGCCACATACAACCTGAAAAGGTCTGCCCCGTACTGCCTCACAACATCAAGAAGGGAAACTGCATTCCCCTTGCTCTTTGAAATTTTGGCACCATTGGATATAACCATTCCTATAATTGAAATTCCTCCAGGTTGATAGCAATCTTCCAGCAATGCACTGTGATTCATTAGATAGAAGACAAGGTGGTTTGACATATGAGATGCTGAGGTTATCCTCTGATCCACTCCGTACCAGTATTGAAATTCCATCTTTGCCTTCTCCGACAATTTCCCTATCTTTTCTGGAACCTGTTTTTTCTCATCGCTTATTATAAAATCAAAGAATTCATCATCTATTTCTTCTGCGATTTCATTATTTATGAGATGGGCAAATGTATAGAATGCTGGGTATATTGTGGAATCTGAAAGCGATTCTATAACCCACGAAGGATCCTGGGGGAGAGGGGTTCCAAGTCCTCTTTTCCTTGCACATGCCCTTTCTTCTATCCAGTCAATCACGTCAAACATGTTCTTTCTGTAAAATTCAGGGAAAAAGTGCATTGTGGAAACATTTCCTCTGGTTTTGTCCTTCCACGCTTCATCGGAATAATCTATGAACCACTGATCATGCATTATTGATACTGTAACAGGTTTTCCATCCCTGGTCTTTGCCGGTCGTGAGGTTTCATAGAAGGTGAAGCCAGTGCCTCTTTCATGAAGTTTTGAATTCATTATATCTCTTGCTTCTCTTACACTTTTCCCTCCAATGACTGGCAGGGTATTGACCATGTACCCTTCATAAAATTCATCCCTGTAAATTTCAGCATTCGCTTCTACAGGATCATTCAACTTATTCAGGTAATCCGAAGCTCTTGACAAACCGTTCTTTGCCGTTATTATATGAATAGCCTGAATATCCAGCCCAAGACCCCTGATAAAATTCAGATCCATAACAGAATGTCCAGGGACACTATACACAACACCTGTAGCCTGATCAGGATTGATTCCTGCATTTGGATAAACTCTTACTTCAGTTTCCGCAAATGGAACTGTATACCGGCCATCCATGAGTTTACTATTATCTACTTCGCCTACTATGTCAGAATCTTCAAACTGCAATAGAATCTTACCCGATGCATATTCTGAAACTACTATTATCTTATCGTGAATTCTTATTTTCACGTATTTAGTTCGGGGATTGATCCACAAATTTGTAACGGCAAAAATGGTCTCCGGTCTGAGAGAGGCAGCGGCCAGATAAAACTCTTCATTTTTATTCTTGAAAAGGACCATGGAGAATTTTTCTATGGACACCTTGTTCGTATCACCGTCCTCAATATCATCCTCTCCAACTGCATTACCATCTTCAGCGCTATAAAGTACAGGATGACTACCCTGTTTCAGTAAATTCAAGCTTCCAAGCTTTCTGAACTGCCACTGTACAAATTTGCTGTAAATAGGATCTATTGATCGGAACGATCTCCTCCAGTCAATGGAATAACCTAATGCCATGAAGTCCTTTGTAATTTTTGAGGCAAAATAGTCGGCAACATTCAGGGGATCCTTGAAACTTTCAAGAACTCCGTCTATCATGCTCTCATTTTCATATTCAGATATATATTTCCTGTAAAGGGAAATGGTCTTTTCATCCCCGCGTTTAATCTTCTCTGAAATTGAACCTATTGGGGTACCACTTTCGTGGAATCCCATTGGAAAAAGGACATTATACCCTCTAAGTCTCTTGTATCTACCGAGAATATCTGCCAGTGTGTAAGTCCTCCCGTGACCAACATGTAGAGGGCCACTTGTATAAGGCCATGGAACCGTTATGAGATATTTTTTCCTCTGATCTGGTTCAGAATTAAATATCCCACTATTTTTCCACTTCTCCTGCCACTCCTTCTCTTCATTCATCGAAATCATTCAACGATCAGTACAGCTGCACCTATGGTGGTTGTCCACTCATCCTCTTTCAGGACCACTGCAGTAGAGCAGATGTTTTTAGTTTGTAAAATCCTGTCCTTCAGCCTGTATTCTTCATTCTTTCCATCCCATACGAGCTGATCCTGTTCTCCTGTTGTGCTTGCAAGCATTTCTGCAGCTAACTTTTCGGCAAAGAAGCCAGCCTTCTTTTCTGTCTCACCGAAACTATGATGTTCACTTAGATATCCCCACCTGCTCCTATCTGTAGGAATTGCATATCCGATTGCTGACGAAAGCATCCTGTTCATCTCGTTGGAAGCGTTTCTTGCCAGCACAGTAAACAGTATCTGACCTGGGTTAAGGTAATTCAAACCCTCTTCCCTGCTTACTATTTGAGCACCTGGTGGAAATATGGAACTCACTGCGACGATGTTGAACTGGGCTATTCCTGCATCTCTGAGAGCTTCCTCGAAGGACCTTAACATTGTATCTCCTCTACCTACTCCTCTTGTAAAGAAAAGTTTGCTTGGCACTAAATTGGTCATACTAAGGTAAATACTTTCACAAAATAAAACTTTAGTTAGTATGGGCGGATTCTCGTCCTTTAGAAACCGTTTTTCAAGTTCACAGGTCCAGAGTTATGTCAAAGAATTTATCTGAGGTCTGCCCACTGTTTGTTGTAGCGGCCTTTGGGATAGCATTATAATTTGTAACATTCAGGCACTTTCCATAGTCAATCTGGAGCTCCCTGACATTCTCATTAAGATCTATTTTTCTCAGTTCAACTGGAAGTAAATCTTTTTCCTCCATTAAAAAAATCATCTCATTTAATAGATCTATGGCAAAAAATTTGTAACTTATTCCCGCTTCAACCGCGCTATTAAAAGGCTCAACATTACTCCATTCAAGATTCTCTGATCTCCCTAAAATTGTTTCCTGGAAACTCTTTATGATCGATATTACCAATTCTTCAAAATCGTTATAAAAAAACCTGATTGTTGTATCTGCTTCGTGATCTAAAATTTTGTACATTATAAAAAATAGGATTAATCTTCTGGTTTATCAGAAGATATCACTGGTATGGCTTCGTTCAGGTTGAGTCCTATCTCATCCTGTGAAAGTTTTCTGCCTATACTCTTTTCGTAGAAGTTCAGTATAGATTTCTTCTCTTCCAGTGTGTATTCCCTGAAGTATTTCTCCTTCTTCAGGTTCTTTCCTGTTCTCTCTTCATATGTTTTTGCAGGGATCGAATACTTTCTCTGTGTTGCATCTCTGTAGAGTTCAGGTATAACATTGAAGGCGCAGAATGGTACTACTCTTCCATCAGGCATTGCATAGTGGATATCACATCTTTCGACTCTGTCTACATCATACGTGTATGGGTCCATGAAGTGCATGAATCCTATG
Organism: Thermoplasmatota archaeon; assembly: GCA_023489425.1. The sequence continues at coordinate 29,740 of JAMDCG010000056.1, read as the reverse complement.
AACATACTCTTGTAGTGGAAAGCCTTCAATCCGTGGTAATCACCTTCAGTAAATGCGTTGTATACCATATCCTTTATGCTGAAATCTTTTGGTGCCTTTTCATAGTCTACGAATTTCTTGAGGCTTGCAAGGAGTTTGGCTGCTGACGTAACCTTCCTAACAGTCTTGAATGATGAGTCCTTTATGTCATCAGCAAGTTCACCGATATACTCGAACATGCCCCTTACATCTATGAACCTGGTTATAGGAGTGATCTTATCTCCTTCCTTGAAGAGGTAAGTTCCCATTCCACAGGCAAAGTGTATGGATAATTTGTACATGTCCTTTCCCTTCAGCTGCTCAACAAAGTTTGAAACTTTTGTCGTTGAAGGAACTGTAAAGAAGTCCTCTCTGCCTATCATTCCATCAGTTTGCTGTTCAATCTTCTTTATACATCCAGGTATGGTTACTCTCTGCTTTTCCCTCATCCTGTCTGGCATTCTTCCTACTAAACTCACTGGCTGGAAGTTTACAGCTCTTACCGAATCGATGTTTGAGAGACCAAATCTTATGGTGTCCCCGAGATACATATCATTTATTCCACCTATTACTGTTGGTACAAGTACTACTCCCATTGGGGCATTCTTATAATTCTGCAGTGCAGCTGGAATTTCCCAGAAATTCTTCGGGTTTGATCTCGGTGTAGGTCCGTCGAAACTCGTGTAAACAACGTTCGAACCGGCTTCCCTGATCTTCTTTGGGAAATCTGGATCAAAGGCTGCTCTTACACTGTTTGTATTCAACTGTATATGTTCATAGCCTTCTTCTCTAGCTATTTTGATCACATCCAGTATGTCATCCCTGATTGTGGGTTCTCCGCCTGTGATCTGAACTGCATTTGCACCGACTGGTTTTTCATTTCTCATTCTTCTGAGCATCATTCTGACCTGATCCTGTGATGGCTCGTATATTGGTTCATTCTCTTTCGCATAGAAGAAACAGTACCAGCATGAAAGGTCACACCTGTTTGTTACTACTACATTGCCAAGTCCAGTGTGAGATTTATGTTTTACGCAAAGTCCACAGTGTGTTGGACAGACTATCTTTGATTCAAGGTATGCAACGTGTGGGTTAAGGATCTTGACTCCAGGGTCCTGCCATTTCTTTGCTTCCTGGTACATATCATAGTCTTCCCAGTATTTTTCCTTGGTTATTCCGTGCTCAGCGCATTCCTTTATCAGCTTAACTTCTCCAGCGTTCTCATAAACTATGGCTGGAATTCTCATCTGGTCGAATTTCTCGTCATCGACGCATATTGGGCACAAACTCTCTGTTACCCTTATTAACATCATGTCGTCAGAGATCAGGTTCCTCATGGCCCCAATGAACTCATCGACTGTCTTGAATGGTGCGTTCTTGCTTATCTCGAAGTCACTGGCAAATCTGACATCGGGATATTTGTTTCTTTCTTCCATTGCAATCAATTTTTTTTCACCTTATTTCTATTGTAGACATTCCAATATTAAAAGTGTTTTGTAGTTTTTGTAACTACTTTATCTGAATATAGTTCACTCCTTATGTCTCTTTTTCACTCACAATGTGTTTAATTGAGAAAAATATATCTATTCAATCTGTACGATATTTAGAATATTTTGCAAAATATCTCCTGTGATTATGGTAATTCAAAGTTTAATTATACACTGATATTTAGCAGGTTTATATTACATTTAAAGCAGACTAACCAGTTCTGGTTATTTCACTTTCATAACTACAAAAAAAGGCATTAGATGAAACTAAAGTAGTGGGTTCTCTTATCACTTATAATAGAGAGCGTTATTTGTTAAAGCCTATTCAGGAAAGATGGCTAATTGTGATTTTCTATACCTGTAGATATTTTTGGGACAAATATTTATAAACTGAATAAACTTAATGAGACATATTTAATGGCGGTTCATTATGGCGGTTCCTTATAGAATAACAATCAGGTTATCAGAAGAAGACATGGACAGAATGGAGAAACTTTTAGACAGGTATAATTATGAAAGCATCTCCGAAATAATAAGGATTGCATTAAGAGAATTTCTGGAAAAAAATGATGATGAAGGAATCAATAAGAAAGTTGAAGTCCAGTTGACAAGAAAAATGGTAGATGACCTGAACACTTTATTGCAGAGAGGAGAAGCTGTATCTATTGATGATCTAATCAGAAGTGTATTAAAGGAATATACCAGGAATAAGATCAGCAATGAGGGCGAGAGCATAGGAAGGGAGAAGAGGGACTGATCCATATGGTAGTTATAAGATCAAACCGTGAAGCAATGGAGGAATACTTCGGTTTAGATTGGAAGCAAAATATTTATGAGTTTTCAAGAATAATCGGATTCAGTTTCGAGCCTCAACTGGAAGATGATATAAAAATAGAGTTAAATCCAGATAGACCCGATCTGTATTCCATAGGGTCTCTGTCAAGCTGTCTCCAAACCTATAAAATTGGAAAAATAAGAGAAGGTAAAATTTCCTTGAAGAAGGAAAATATTTCGATTCATCATGCACGCACACGACCATACTTCATTATTTTTGAGACAGAAAATCTTAGCTCACCCAACAATCAAGAAACAATTTATAAAGATTTTTTGGAATATTCAGATCGAGTTTCCGAGTCAGTAGGAAAGAATAGAAGTAAGTTTGCCATCGGTGTTCATGATTTATCTGCCATTAGGGGAGAAATAGCTTACGGGCCAATAGACATAAGTGAAGTTATAACGACTTATGATGGAATGACAGGAAAGATTTCTGAACTATTGAACAAGCACGAGAAGGGGATAAGGTATCAATCATTATATAACAAAGATGAAGTAGTGGGTGTTTCCGACAAGTCCGGCATCATTTCAGTTCCACCATTTTTCAATACGTTTAGAACCAGGGTAACTCCCAATACCGGGAGAATGCTTGTGGACATAACTGCAACTTCACAGCAGGGATTAGATCTTGGGTTCAGGTTAATGGCGGGCTATTTCGTAAGTAAGGGTGTAAATATCTCATTACCTGATAACTATTCAAGATATCTTGAAAACATAATCACAAAAAAAATTAAAATCTCACCGGACTATATAAAAAAAATAGCAGGAATAGATGCAGAGGAAGATACTATATTTAAAACTTTAAGCAGAATGGGAATTAGATACAATGATGGCTATTGTCCTATTCCCATTAGCAGAATAGATATAATGGGTGAGGTTGACATCATAGAAGATTTCATAAAAGGATATGGCATTGAAAACGTTCATGAGGGAGTATTGAAGAATAACTTCATAGGAAAAGAAAATGAAATTAACCACGCATCTAATGCACTGAGAAATATCATGATTGGGATGGGATTTCAGGAGGTAAAGAACTTTGTACTATCAGATTCGAGTGAACTAGCCCAATTTTATACAATCCACAACCCAAAGAGTTCTGATTTCAGTAAAATAAGGCAGGATTTACTGCCAAGCTTGATGGGGACAATCGAAAGGAACAGGGCTGAACCTTTCCCACAGACATTGTTTGAGATAGGTGACTGCATAAAAGAAGACGGAGCACAGGAAACCTCCATAGGTTGCATAATGAGCGGAAAATCAATTTCTTTTGACACAATTAAAGGCGTTCTGGATGCTATGCTTAGAGCTGCGAATATTACATCCTTCGAAATTAAACCATTGAATAACGATCACTTTATTAATGGAAGGTCAGGCAATATAGTTTTAACTCAAAATAATTCATCGTCCAACCTAATCGGTGAAGTACATCCACTATTACTGGAGAAATTTAAGATACCATTTCCAGTCTCTTTTATGGAATTAAGTCTGAAGTCCATCTTAATAAACTCAAATTCAGATTGAACCGGCTGAAAATCTCAATTATTGAGGGAAACCAATGGGGCGAATATTCTTAAACATTTTAATAGTTCAATTGTATTAGCGTTTTCGGTAGTCAAGAAATGGAACTCCAGGAAATTGAATCTATAAAAAAATTTAAAGGCTGGTTCAGCCGTAATTGGGAGTTCGCAGGAATCCTGTTGCTGTTTTCCCTATACATGTTCCTATCCAATTATTATATGTGGGGGCAGTCATTCTTAAACGGATACGCGAATTTCTCTGGTGGAAGTGATCCCTATTTTAATTATTACATAATTATACAGATACTTACAACTCACGTTTCTCTGCTTCATACCAGCGGGCTAAACTACCCAATAGGTTCAGGAGATCCAAGGCCATTGTTTTTCCACTGGATGATAGCATTTGTTGCAACAATAACCGCACCTATTTTTGGTGGGGCTTTGCACGCAGCCTATTATTCATTCATGGAGTTCGATGCAGTATTTGGGGCCCTACTGATAATTCCAGTCTATATGCTTGGAAAAAGTATACTTGGAAGAAAAGCTGGAATGATAGGTGCAGTTCTGTACACTCTTATGCCAAGTAATCTTACATCTGGTATACTCTCTGACGGAAGAATGCACACTCCAGAACTTATATTCGCATTTTTTGCCATTTATTTCTTCGAAAGAGCCGTTCATTATGCAAACAAGAACAGAATAATAGAGGGGAGTTTACTGAAAGTCAACAACTATTATTCCAGCATAATGAACTATATTAGATCAAATAAGAAATCCACCTTTTATGCCCTGTTCGCGGGTGCTTCTTACGGGGCCCTCATGCTGTCATGGCAGGGTCATGCATACATACTGGCAATCATAACAATTTATGTCGTGGCACAGTTATTGATAAACCTCTTTCTTTCAAGGAACACCGGATATCTTCTTTATATAAGCATTATATTCGTGTTCCTATCATTCGCAATGGGAGGGTATTATTACTATGCTGCAGATAATGCTCCAGCAATCTGGTATGTGCCGCCTTTACTAATTGGAGTTGGGATGATATTCATTGCAGCCCTAATTGGCATAGTAGGCAGAAAACCATGGATCATTGCCATTCCCGTGCTAGTATTGACCGTATCAGCCTTTGTTGGAGGCCTATATTTTATATCTCCTCACATGTATTCAGAAATCATCAGCGGTGAAGGATATTTCATAAAAACAAAGCTATATTCAACTATAGCTGAAGCTCAAGCTCCAGCTCTCGGTCAGTATATAGGAGGATTTGGTGTCGCTCAATTTGTAGTTGGTGTTGGCGGTTTCATGTTTGTTATCTACAAATTCATCAAAGAGAAGACCGATTCTCTTGCATTTTTAATCATCTTCTCGGCCGTGTCTATTTATATGAGTTTTACAGCTGCCAGATTCAATATAACTGCATCACCCGCATACGCAATAATGGGAGGTGCACTCCTTTACTACTTCGCAGATATACTTAAACTCTCCAACGTAAAGGATGATACCAGGACCAAGAAAGCATTTAGAAAGAGGAGTGGTATAAAAGGAGATATATCCTGGTTACAGGCTGTGATGGTCATCATTGTTGTATTTGGAATATTAATACCTTCAGGCCTTGGGGTAATGTCCGCAGCCGTGCCTGTGAATTCTGCACCAGAAGTAAATCATCAGGTTTATTCAGCATTACCGTCCTTTGCAAAACCACCAGCATATCTAGCCAATGAAAGCGCATATTTTGGGACTACGGGTTCCCAAATAACTAACAGCAGTTCTCCGCTATCCCTATCAATGGCATGGCTTGCAGAACAGCAGGCAAACCTGTCACTTGCTGATAAACCTGCTTATGTGGATTGGTGGGATTATGGTTTCCAGGAACTTTATCAGGGAGAACATCCTACAGTGGCTGATGACTTTCAGCAGGCATATCAGATAGCCGGTCAAATTCTGCTTTCTACCAATGAATCGCAGATAATTGCGCTTTTCTCATCAAGGCTTATGCAGGCATCCCTGGATAACACTAGCGGAAAGTTTTCTCCGCAATTGCAAAGTGTATTCTCCCAATATTTCAACAATTCAGAAATAACATTGCTTGAAAATATCTATAAGAATCCAATGAATTACAAGCAATGGATTGCGGATAATTCCACTATATATGGAAAATTCAACACAAGTATAACATCAGCAAATGCCTATTATGCACTGGAGAAAGGTCAACTAGCCTCCAAACTTAGTCTGCCTAACCTTGTTGATCTCTATCAGGAAATACAGCAGGCTACAGGTTGGAGCATACAGTACATACAGGTTGACCACACATTGTTCCCATTATCTGCAACTGATACAGGAACCTTTTACGCACCAGCCTATCTGACTGACACACCAGCATATACGACATCATCTGGTGCTATCGTTCCATATGAATATTACCAGATTTATGCAGTAACGACAAATGGAACATTTCCACTTAACGAAACTCCAGTCACAGCAACAGTAACTTCCTATGAACTCGGATACACACCGGCATTTTACAATACCACCATATACAAAGCTCTTGTCGGTCTTCCGCCATCAGCAGTTGGTCAAACAAATGGAATCCCCGGTCTATCATATGGCAGTTCCCAGTACACAATGGAGCCGGCCTTTAACATGAGCAATTTTGAAATATGTTACGAAGGAGTTCCTTATAATCCCTACACTAACTATACAAGCCACCCAAACGACTTTTCCATAATTTCACTGCAAAAAGCATATTCTCTGGAACATTCTGGGAAAGGAACAGCTTTCATATTCCCCGGTCTCTCTTCCATAATCCAGTCATCAGATCCAATACTGAGATACTTCCCAGGGGCTATAGTAGAAGGCCAGGTAAAAACTCCCAGTGGATTACCGCTTCCAGGAATTAGGGTAACAGTATATGATCAGTATAACATTCCACACAGCACGATTGTAACCAACAAGAACGGATTCTATAATATCACCGTTCTGCCTGGAAATGATACATTGATTTATTCATATGGTGCCCTAAACAAGGAGTTCCTGGAGGGCAATAACTTTTTAACAGCTAAAAAGGTAATTATAAGCAGGGCAATGGCAGAAAGAAAAGTTGTTGGAATAAATGAAACAACTGGATTGCCTAACTATTACATCCAAAAGAACATTATAACTGCAAGTACCGGTGCCTCAGGTAGTGTTACCCTAGAAAAGCCAAAGTCATCTGGATATACATCACAACAGGTCACAAGCGGCAATGTGGAAATAAGCAATTCTACGTCTGGACAGAAATTTTTAACTCCCATAGTGAACGGAAATTACAGGTTTGTTAACATTCCAATAGGGACATATAACGTGAGTGTAATTTCAAACAACTCCATATATAGCAACATAAACACCATTTCCATATCTAATGGATCAAGCATATCAAAAAACCTTTTTGTATATGAAAATAAGCTTGATATCAGCGTTCAGTCAGGAGGTAAGCCTGCATCAGGCGTTACTGTGATGGTTGGAAAAGAAAAATTACTGACCAACAGTACAGGGAAAGTATATGTCGCATTAAATTCAGGTACATACAAGATTAATGCAAGCCTTGGTAACCTGATTTCAGGCATAAGTGAGGTATCATTCACATCGTTGAACACTACCCAGAGCGTGACAATAAATCTTGAATTAGGGGTGAACCTTACAGTGTTGTTAAAGGGTCCGGTAGTTAAAGGTAATCTATCCATACTTGAAAATGGCGACCTGAGTACATATACCAACCTTACAAATCTAGGATCCAATGAATTTAGAGGAACGGTCTCGCCAGGATATTATACGATCTATGAGACAAGTGGAAATTATGTCGCACTCGGTTCCTACAACATAAATAAAACTTCTACCATCAGCATGTCATTCGTAAAAGGTTATGCAACCTCAATAACAAACAATAACCTGAATCTCTCCAAATATTCAGGATCAATTGGGGTTATATATGGCAGTACTGTTCTACAGTATGAAAGTACAACACTGAAAAATGTTACATTCATTCTACCTTCAGGCAATAATTATGGAATATATGAAACCTTAACCAGAGCTGGAAAAGACTACTATGCATCACAGGCAGAGTCCATATCAACAAGCTCAAACGTTTATCTGTCACCTCAAAATGCAACAGTGGAAAAGATTGAGATTTATAACCCTGGCATATCCAGGGGCTTTAATTCACTGTCTGCATTAAATTCTGGAATAGGCATCTTTGAACTGGCGGGGCATCCCTTCGAAGCAGCAAATGTTTCTGGAGGATATGCTTCTATCTACACTCAGAGTTCCTCATTAAACGGTTTTGCACTAAGAGTATATGGAGATGGATATTTTGGTAGTTCAAGTAGGTTGAATCAAAATGTAGCCGTAGCTCTCAATGTGAATCTTAAATCAGTTACCTTAAATTTCAAACCCATCCTCAATTCCTCTCCTTTAAATGGTGAAATAAACATAGGTGGTACAACATCACAGACATCCCAGATAATTAATGGAACAGCCAGAGTCAGGCTGCCTTCTGGAAGTTACGTATTCACGGTTACGGGTGGCAACATGTTTGCTAGCGACTACACGAATTCTTTTACCGTTGGTGCAACAAATAAGAGTATTAATGTATCATTTAAACCTGAAGTTTCACTGGCCATAGTAAATGTAAACACTGCGTATATATACGGAAAGAATGGTGAATTAATTACAAATCCAACTGAAATGTTGCCTGGTAATTACACAGTATACTCAATCTCAGGAAATGTGA
>JAMDCG010000056.1:6007-20516 GCA_023489425.1 Thermoplasmatota archaeon | reverse complement strand
CTGTAAATGTGACACTCAATAATGAACTATTCAGGGTAACATCCGATGGGTATCCCTTAATTTTACCATCAGAGAATTATTCATTTTCATCCTATGTCTCAAGTAGTGCAACTGTAAATGGATTCAAGACATCTTATTTATATGAAGCTTCAAAGACAGTATTCACAAATACAACAAAAGACATTAACCTGATACTGAGCAAGGTTTTATTGGGAAATATAACCATATCCCAGAATATCATAAGTAAAACATCAGAATATAACTCTGTAACCTATTACCTAACATTAACGAATCACTTAAATTCCATGGAAAATATAACATTATCTTCTGGGAGCAGCGCCTGGGCTATGAAATTTAATAGGACTACAATAAATAATCTACCAATAAACGGTTCAGTAAAATTGCAATTGGTACTGAACAATACTGCAATGGTACCGGAGGGAATAAACAAAATCCCAGTAGAAATCAAATACTCTGGAGGATCCACTCAAGATTTCGTTAAGGTCAACATAACTAAATATGCAAACTTTGAAATACAGCAGGTTTACACGGCTCCAAGTTACAATAACGGAACATCAGTATTGTCATATAAACTCATTAATACGGGGAACTCCGTCGATAATATCAGTCTTTCAATGAATTCATCGAGTATTCAGACATTGATTCACGACTCCTGGAACGTGAGTTTCCAGTATAATGGGAACACGGTTCGATACATAACACTGAATTACTCCCAAACAAAGGTAATAAATATTATTTTCAAGCCGGGAAAAGTTCCATCGCCTTCATTTGATATTACCATTAATGCTAACCTGACAAATACCAGCGTTGTGAGATATGTCAGTATTCATTATACATCTCCGGGTGCCCCTGGAATAACTGTTTACTCAAAGGGCCCCGGGATCTTATCTAACTATACTGGTGATCCATTTGTAACAGTTGAGTACGGGCTTATCATAATTGCCATAGCAGTAATTGGTGGGATAGCTGGAGTTGCTATAAGGGGGAGAAAGAGAAAATGAATAAGAAATCAGTAATCATAATCTTAATCGCATTTGCGCTAATAGTCATGGCTGTTCCTTCAACATTTCTTACGCAGAATTCTAATCTTACACACCAAAATGATAGTTTTTCTCCAAGAGTTCTGGCCAGAGAGGCAATACCCTACACATCGACTAATGGTTTTTCAGCAGTATTGTCTCCAATTTCTGCAGTTTATGAGGGACAGCATTTCACGATGTTTGTAAATGCAACATCAGGCTATTCTAATTATACTGCTACATTGTATCTTGGAGCAAACTATGACAAGGGAATGTCACCACTTAACTCAACGCATGAGACCTCTGCAACAGGTTATTTCGAATTTAATATTACAGCCCCTGAGGCAGATAACCAGACAATATATGGTACAGTATTTCTCACCGCAACTTTCTATGGAACTCCTGTCAATTACACATCAAACTTCCACGTAAGTGTTTACGCTCCTGTAAAGTTATATGCTGAAGTGTATAATTCAAATTACATACCATATTACAATGTTTCAATAAGCTTCATAATAAACGGAGCGACATTCAAAACGGATACGATCAGCAAGCTTACTCCTTATTCGAAGGAAAAACTAAACATCACCGTCAGTTCAAACGTTCTTGATTACGGCAAGGTAAATACCCTTGAGGTGAAGGTCTTAAATGCAGCTTCCTATAAAAACGGTGTTTCAGTTTCATACTCATCAAAGTTCTTCTATGGAACGCCTGCAAACTATAACTGGATATACTATATTTCAGGAGTAGTAATCGTATTCATGGTTTTTCTAGTTCTGTCCTCTGGCAGAGGAAGAGGTACAAAGCAACCTAAATGGAGGAATAGAAAGGAAAAACCAAAGAAGATTGCTAAAAAATGATTATAAAAACGCTTTTATTGTTACAAACTCTTTTTCTATCTGTGTTCTTCTCTTGCTTTTCTTCGCTCTTGATACTTTTTCTTTGTTAAAATTCTCTATATTAGCTATCCTCGCAGCTGAGATGATATTATCATGGGTTTTATGGGGCATACTTGTTCCATCCTCATCAACAATATCAATCGGTACATCCACATTTCTAAGTTCCTGGATTATCTTCTCCCTGTTTGGCTTATCTCCATTTCCTATTCTTATGGACATAAAATTAGTGTTATACCCCGTTATTATATTCTCTATGTTTTCCGCAACAGAAAAGACATCACCTAGCTCAAACGCCTCAATCAAAACTCTATCTGCAAGCACAGCCACACCGGGCTTAGGTCCAGGATCAATTCCTATGAATATCTCGTTGAATAATTTCTTGTCCAGCAGGTATGGTACTGCCCGTCTTATTGCCTTCATTGCATCATTATCCCGAATCTGCTCAAATTGAATAACAATATCATCAACAGAACTTAGTACAACAGGTACATCTGATGGTATATCATCAGGCTTTTCGATGGAAACAAAAGGCACATCCCATTCTTTCAACAGATGAAGCACTCTATAATAGAATCTGAAATCAAGGGTGTAAATTCCCAACCTTGCCATTCAGTAATCAAATGAATTGAAGCATTAAAAAGTTTTTGTATGTCCAATGAACATTCCAAGTTGATTTGGAGACTGTTTATTTATTCAGTTCTTATGGGATTCAACTGTTTGCCTATCATTTCATCTGCAATTTCAATAAACTGCCTTTCCATCCCCCTTGGAATCGATCCACCTGCAGCTATGTCATGACCTCCACCAGAGCCTCCTACCTTCTCTGTGCATTCCTTCATTACCAGGGATAGATTGAGTCCCTTTTCAACCATTCTCCTGTTTCCCCTCGATGAAATCAGTGTACTGTCATCTCCTACATTAAAGCCGATCACTGGTTTATCCTGGTCAAGGAGGTAGAGCATAAGCTGTCCAGAAATGGCTCCAGCCATCTCTGATCCCGGGGCATAAAAGAATTGCAGGTTCTTTTCCTTGGAAATAGATTTGTATGATCTTGTTATATAATCGATTAACCTGGTTTCGTACTTTCTCTTGTTTGAAATCATTTCATTTCTAAGGGAGTTATTCCCCATAAAAAATTCAACTGGAATATTATTATCTCCATTTTTGGAGTTCGCATCAATTATTTTTGCCAGTGATGAAGCTGAAAAACCATTGCTGAAATATAGCTCATCCTTTTCCAGATATGACATTGCCTCAGAATGTGCACCCTGAAATGAAAGAAGATAGCCAAGATAATTCCCAAGTTTCAATGTATCATCTTTTGTCATATCCTCGGGCCTTGTTTCAGGATTTATGGACAGTTTTTCAAGTATTTTCCTTGTTCCTTCAAGTGATCCGGAAATGTTTTTTATGAACGGATCAACAGAGTATACAAGTGCATCAAGAACAGATTCCCCATCAAGGTTCAGCACATGTTTTCTCTCCACATTTTTACCGTATTTCTCGATCAGTGATTTATTGAGTCCTCTAAAGCCGGATAGGTCCTGCTTGTCTGCTATTGCTCCTGATATCATGAATGGTAAAAGATCAGAATTATCCTCACTAAGGTAGAGGGCAAAAACGTATGCCATTGTAGCTCCGCATGCTTCCCTGGTCCCATCAATCCCATAATCTCTGGCATTGATATTCAGTTCATTTTTAGATCCACCACTGTAGAAGTGATGGTCAAGAACCAGGATTTCCGCAGTATCACCCTTGACAAATTTCAACTGATCAGACCCTGCATCCACTACGATCGTAGGTAAATTCGGTTCTTCCATTATTCGTTTAGAAAAACCCTCGGAGGATAGATCCTTGATAAAACCAAGGTGAAATTTCTTATTATTTCTTAAAAGCAATTTTGTTAATATTATACTTGCACTGGTTCCATCCCCGTCGTAATGAGCAAGAACCCTTACATAGTCATATTTTAAAAAAAAATTCTTTCCCTTTTCCAGGGATTCCGAAAATTCCTTGCTAATTAAATCAGTAATCATGCCTATTGAAGAACCTTGTTAAGTTCCCATTCATGTTTTAGATACCCATTTTCCTTATAATATCTAACTAGCCTCAACATTTTTGACATGATAAGTGCTCTTTTTCTGCCATTGTTGAGGTCTCGCTTGTTTAGCAACATATGGGCAGAAACTCTTTTGTATGTATTTATTAAGCTCATCAAATCTTCTGGTACGTCGCTCTTTAAGTTGTTCTTTTCCAGTATATCGCCCATCTTAGAATGCATGACTGCCTTCACTCTTGGGATGCCGTATGAATCTCTTAACTTAATCCCTATCTGAGAAGCAGTTAAGCCATCTTTTCTAAGCTGTATTATGATTTCTTCCAATTCCTTTGGACTTTGCTGCACCCAATTGTGGTTTGCACCGTAAAAAGAATTCTTTGAACCGGATTTCCCCTTCTTTCTTGTATGCATTCTCGCCATATGATTTCACTTTTTTTCCTAATCGTTTACTTATTTATTAATCTTACATCAACTTCTGCGAATAAAGCATGGGAAATAAGTTATATATTGACTCGTTTCCTTAATATGAATGAAATCATAATAGGCAGGAACACATTCATATCCGATCTCTGCTCAATAAGGGGAAGAGTGAAAATAGGGAATGACTGTTCTGTTTTTGACTTTGCATCAATAAGGGGAGATCTAGGCTCTATAGTAATAGACGATTTCTCAAACGTTCAGGACAACGTCACAATACACTGTGATCCAGGTTACGATGTTCACGTTGGAAAATATGTTTCAATAGGGCATAATGCAGTAGTTCACGGATGTACAATTGGAAATAATTGTCTTGTTGGAATGGGTGCAATAATAATGAACGGAAGCGTAATCGGCGATGGTTCCGTTATCGCAGCTGGGGCTGTGATACTGGAAAATAAAAAGATTCCTGAAAATAGTATGGTTGCTGGAATTCCCGGAAAAATAATGTCCAATTCGATTGAGTATGAAAAAATGGCACGAAGGAACGCAGAGGATTATATGAAACTGAAAGACACTTATCTGAAAGATTAGCATAAATGGATTCAATTTCTCTAACTGTAAAGCACCATTAATTCAATGGTCATTTACTATATGGTAAAACAATACATTTGAATTTCACTGAAAATAGTAAAACATGTGGAACTATAAAAAAATTAATCAAACTGTAACAAGCAACTTATTGAAAGGGGAACAAACTCATTAAATTATTATACAGATATAGTATAATAGAAAGAGCATGTTGGATAGCGATGATTCGAAAAGAAATCTAAACAAGATAATTGATAGATTTCTGGATTCGAAAGATGTAGTAGAAAGGCAGGAACAATTAACTAAAATGACAAAGGTTTTGCAGGTTCCTGATTACATACTTCTTATTCAAAACGATACTGAAATCAGGGCAAAAATTGACACTGTTGTCAGGGAGCTCTGGGTCAATATGCACGTTTGGGACTCCAGGATATATAAATATTTTTATCTTGCAAACAAGGATAGCGAAATAATTCAATCATTCTATACCAAATCACTGGTAAACGAAAAAAATACAGAACTTGCGAAAGAATATCTAAAGTCAAATATAAAATTGTTCAACTCACAGGATATTATTGATAACATAAATGAGTTAGCCTCACTTACAAATATGTGGGATTATGCAGCACTTCTACTTTCCGCTAATGGTATTTTTGATGAAAATCTTTTCAGAAGATACATTGATAATAATTCATATGTAATAAACAAGGAAATCACCAAGAATTACAGGGCAAGCAACGGGAAGAGAGAACTTTTGAAATTCCTGAAATTAATAACTATAGCTGATCCAACAAATACAGAATATATACTTGATTATCTGGAAGCCCTTGACCTGAATCTGGAAATACCATCTCTGGTCTCACTGCTGAAAACGGTTGACATAAATAACTTTAAGGAAGAGGGCTCCCTTTTAAGACTTTCTTCCCTTTTCATAAAAGTTGGTGAATACCAGAAGGCAATTGATATACTGCAGAGGGTAATCTCTGTTTCACAGAATAATCAGGAGGCAATAGAACTCTATGTCGAGGCATTGAGGAAATCAGGCGAATGGGAGCTGATCGTTTCATTCCTTGCCAGAAGGAAAAGTCTGCTGAGATCGACAAAACAGTTGGAGGAAACCTTCGTAGAAGCATGTGTGAAAATAAAAAATTATAGAGAAGCACTGGACTACCTGAGTTCTCTTGGCCCAGAAACAGATTTTTCACAGAAATCCATACTTTACATAGCCCAGTTATATCTCTATGAAGGAGATTATAAAAAGGCAAAGACCACCATGGCGAGGGCAACCAGGGAAACTGCAAACTCAAAGTTAGGTCTCAAGCTTGATGCAGAGATTTCACGGCAGGAAGGTAAAGAGAATGAATATTTCCAGAAATGTATAAAATATATTGCAGAATCTCCCGATGATTCTTCATTCATCATTGTTGTTCTCAGGGAGCTTGAAACCAGAAAATTGTGGAATAAAATCCTGGAAATAAGTCAAATACAGAATATAGACCGAAACAATCAGGAAATATTGCCATTTATCTTACTTTCAAGCATTGAGACTGGAAGAATAAAAGAAGCTTTAGAGTTATTCCGGAACATAGATTTTCAGTATCTTGGCGACAGTATTCACATTGCGTTGCTGAGTTCTATGAGAACAAACGAACGATGGTCAATCTATTCTGCCAGCAGTGACAAATTACCTTCTCAGGTGAAATCCTATCTGGACATTATAAGAGATTCTATCTATGGAAATGTTATAAAGGAAAAAGATTCTGCAGCAATACAGGGCTTAATAGAGGGAGAAGTTCTGAATAATCTCATATCCTTAAATGAACTCTGGAAACACCTTGACACAATCAGGTATGAAGAGGCCGAATCAAAGATAAATCTGATCTTATCTCAACATGGGGCAAACCCTGATCAGGACATTAGTATCTATAATTATCCAAGAATAAATATCCTATTAAAGGAAAGGAACTATGAAAAGGCATCATCAATACTACTTAATGCAATCAAGGATCAGGATCCATACACCACCTTCTATTCAATTATTGCTGAGAATACACCAAGATTGAACAAGACAAAAATAGGAAGGCTCGAGTCAGCGTATAACCAACTTTCAGCGAGTCCTTTCAGGGCATTACTACTTCAAGCAAGGCTGGAAGAAATGGACGCTGAAAATATAATAAGGGAGACTGAGGCAATAGTCAATAGTGGAGGCGGACTTCATGTTCCCTGGATATTGATATACGAAAGGTTGTTGAAGATAGATGAAACAAAATTACTGAATTTTATAGACCTCCTAGAGTTTTCTGGAGTTGAAACCATCCAGTCAATGAGGGTGCTGAGACAGTTCAGGAAGAGGGAAAACAGTGCACTTGATATAATAAACCTGGATAGTAAGATCTGCAGAATGAGAACGAGCGAAGAACAGGATATAATAAACTATATCCTCGATCTGAAAGAATTCGGTAGCAAGGAAGAACTGGACAGCGTGATAAATGAATATTCAGCCTTAAAATTACCTGCAGGAATAAATGCAATGCTTGGAGATTATTACCTGGTAAACAAGGATCCAGTTTCAGCAGAGCATTTCTTCAGGAAGAGTTTACAGGAAGAGCCCAGGGAAGAAACTACAGGTGGACTCGTGGAATCATTAATAGAGCAGGGTAAATTCAAGGAATCTGAAGCTTTCATTGAGCAGCTTAAAAATAAGTCGGCGTTCACCCTGAAACTGTACGAAGCTTCCGGTAATGTTGAAAAACTTGCAGGTACAATTAAGGGAATAAGCAAGATCGATGGGTCAATGGAAGTGGTTCTCGAGAACATTATTGACAAATACTGGGAAAATAAAATAATCAGGACTCAATTGATCGCACTTCTCAAGAAGACAAGTAACACCAGTCTTGGACTGGATATATCTTCGAGAATGATATCCGAGCAAAAGAGTGCTGAAAGTCTCGAGGTTCTTAGGATGCTTTTCAGGAACAATCCTGAGGATATAAGGATAATAACTGTTCTGATTGAAAAGCTTGCAGAAGCAGGAAAGTTCGAGGAGGCAAACACGGACTGCCTTCAGTACCTTAAAATGAATACCCCCAGAACAGATAAGATTGAAGTCCTGGCAAGAATGGAAAGGATAAATTTCAACAATGGCCTTTACAAGGATGTACTGAAGCTCTATGAGATGTTTCCAGATCTGCTAAATGGAGACTCAACAGAAACAGTAGCACTCACCCTAATCAGAACAAAAA
This sequence comes from Thermoplasmatota archaeon, assembly GCA_023489425.1. The sequence goes on along the minus strand of JAMDCG010000056.1, from coordinate 12,268 downwards.
ATTTCGATATTGCAGAGAATCTTCTTTCACGGCAACATCAGAAAACGATCACCCAGGAAAAATTCACTGATTTAATGAACATTTTGAAGAACACAGAAAACAGGGCAGAGATAATAATCCTATCAGAAAGACTGATGAAGGCCTGCATAAAACACAACAAATTTCTGGATAAAAGAGAAGCAGTCATGTATACAAAGATAAAGGTGAACATGATCGATGAAATATATGAGTTCCTGAACTCACCTTCGAGTCTTGAGGGTATTGACATGGACTATCTAGAGCAGGAATCATGCAGAATAATGAAGAATATTTACAAAAAGACCGGTATAAGTACTGTTGAGGAATTAACGTTGCCAATATTCTTCCTTGGTAACGGTTCAAAGGATATAGAACTGGTAAAGATGATCAAGGACTATGTTGATGATTCTTATTATCACTTCAAGGTCCGGCAGATTCCGAAGGATCCACTTACAATAAAATTGTTACAGCAGGCTGCTTCCATGCCATATTCCAATCCATTTGTTTACAGCGTAAAGTTCAATCTTGGAATAAGGGGAGCATTGAAGCTCAAGGCAGCCGTGCAGAGCCTTGATGGTGGTTTTGCATAATGGATATCCTGAACTTCAACATCAGGCAGCATCATTCCATGGGGGAAGATTTCCTGATTTCATTCATAGTTCTTGGACTTGCTCTCAGCATTGCTTATAGACATATCATATCTGGCTATACACCAGAAAAATTCCTGTTTCTACTGCTTCCTGCAGGAATGCTTTCGTCTTTCATTGCAATAGGTTTAAGCTACTTCAGCATGAGTTTTCTATCTGACAGGTATGGATACAGGGTTAATTTCACTCTATTTACTTCAGGCATTATATTCGCCTTACTAACTTCCATATTTGGCTTTATTATATCGCTTCCGGGAAGTACAAGGATCGTGGGTTCAGCCAACAATGAAATAGAAGGGAAAATAGCTCTTAGTGCTCCCTTTGCGAATATGATGTTTGGGGCCATATTCTCAGGCTTCTCTTTTATCAGTTCTGGAGCACTAAGCGAAATATTTCTTATAATCAGCGGTTCAAGCTTAATGGTTGCAGTATTTTCATCCTTGCCAATTCCCCCTCTTCCAGGATACAGTATCCTGAAATGGAATCTTTATATATACATAATTGAACTGGCTTTCTCAGTCACTTTTCTCGTTGCTCTTGGCCATGGATTCATTTGAACGTTATAATCATGCAAAAAATGCCCGAAAAGGAAAAAAGTAAATAAGCATAATGAAAATGACAAATTAAAGGGAGTGAATTGTATGGAATGTGAATTATGTGGTAAAAAGACCGATCATCTTAAGAAGGTAAAAATTGACGGGGCAGTTATGGCAGTATGCAGTAATTGCGAGAAATTTGGAACTCCACTTGAAAATTATAGGAATAAGCCGGTTGTCAAAAGCGTTTCAAGCTACAGTCTAACTAATACAAGTACCCAACCGGTATTCATACCGCAACAAAAACCCAGGAAGAAGCCAGGTAGAGAGACAGACATAGATGAGCTTGAAATAGTGCCTGACTATGCTGTCCTGATCAGGGAAACAAGAGAAAAAACGGGGTTGACGCAGGATGAATTTGCCGCCAAAATAAAAGAGAAAAGAACATCCATCGCAGCAATTGAAAGAGGAAGCCTTAAACCTGATATAAAAACAGCAAGGAAAATAGAGCTTTTTCTTAAAATAAAACTGGTTGAAAAGTTCTGAGGCGAAACATAAACTATTAATAAAAATTAATAATTGGTGATTTATGAGCAAAGGGGCAAATGTTGTAACTATTTTCCTCATTATTTCTATAATTGTTGGAATCGTGAGCAGCATCCTGTTGACAATTTTCCTGACAGGTTATGAGGCGACTACACAAGGGCAGATTGAGGCAACCTATGCCTCTCCTTTGTATGGAGCAGGAATAGCTTCTGGAGTCTTTACCAGTCTTTTACTGTTCTATCCAGTATTTAAGAAGGGAGACAGGAGTCACCAGTGGGAGGATTTTAGATGAATAAAAAAATGAAAATTGAAGCATTATGGCTTATAGGTGTATTGGTTGTGCTGGGTGCAGCAGCTGGATTAAATATTTATACTACTGGTCTACCTGCGTTTTCTATAGCCACAAAAGAGACGCCCCACACGAACATAAACCCTGACAATCATATCATTGACGTTACCGGGGAGCAGTGGGCATGGATCTTTACAAAGGAAAATGCCACAGGGACGCATACCTGTACTGATTCATTAACCATACATGTCAATACGACTTACACACTGATTGTCAGTTCTTCGAAAGGTTCTCATCAATTTGCGGTTATACACGACCTCTATATAGCACAGTTTGACATCCAGATCTATGCAGTACCAGGGCAGAATAATACCATAACATTCACGCCAATTCATACCGGTGTGTTCATATTCGAGTGTGTAGAGTACTGTGGGTACGATCATTACCTCATGAGAGGATATTTGACGGTGGTTAAGTAATGTCATCAACTACACTTCTCGTTGAGTTATCCCTGATTCTTTCAATAGGTTTTGCAATTCTATTCTTCATGTATTATAAATACTTGAATGCAAAAACAGAGGCAGACGTTGCAGCAAATGAGGATAATTACTATGATTACGGTTCCTACCTGAGAGAAAATAAGAAGAATGGAGGATTCCTATCTCCAAACAATTTTGTTCTGAATGATTCCAAAAGCATTGGAATGAGATATATAATGAGCGCAATAGTATTCTTCTTCATAGCTGGATCATTCGGCTTGTTGATGAGAGTGAGTCTTGTTGAACCGAATCCAACTCTTTTTGCTGGTAGAGAAGTACTTTACGACGTGCTGACAACAGAGCACTCAATACTTATGATATATATGTGGGCTCTTGGTGGAGCAATGGGAATAGCCTACTATCTGCTTCCTTCATTCCTGAAGGTAAAGGCTGATAAATATGGTTCAATTTCATCTACGGCATTCTGGATATATCTACTAGGCGGTGTCTTTATCCTTCTTTCCAGGACATCCACAAGATGGTATTTCTACCCACCACTCGCTCTTCAGTTGAACCCATATGGAGCTGGAGCTTACAACTGGCTTGCCGTTATAGGTCTGGAAATGATATTCATCGGTATAACAATCGCTGCAATAGTTGTGATAAGAATGATCATAATGGATCGTGGTGATAATGTACCACTTACGAAAATGCCTCTATTTGCATGGAGTGTACTTTTCACATTATTGATGTTCCTGGCCTCTGCACCTTTCCTTATGTCCGCTCTAGTAATGCTGTTCTATGATTTCTTCAACCCCATATTTTTCACCGGTGTCGCAGGTGCAAGTTCTCCACTGTCGTTTGCAGAACTGTTCTGGATATGGGGGCATCCAATCGTATATATTGCAATCCTGCCGGAATTTGGATTGATTTACGAAATTATACCAAAATTCACAGGTAAAAAGATATTCAGTTATACTTCTGGAGTGGTCGGTCTGGCATTATTGATGCCATTATCAGAACTGGTATGGGGACATCATCTACTGAATTCAGGCTTTGGCATTCAGTGGGGATTGTTCTTTTCAACAGCATCATTCCTTGTAGTTATCCCGTCTGCAATCACCATATTCAACTATATAGCATCTATGTGGACTGCGGACAAAATTCGACTCTCAACACCAATGCTGTTTGTAATCAATGGAATATTTGATTTCATAATAGGTGGAATAACAGGGGTTATGCAATCAATGCTAGTCGTGAATATACAGGTACATGGAACATACTGGGTTACGGGGCATTTCCATTTCATCTTCATGGGAATCACTACCGGAATCATCTTTGCCTCAGTATATATGCTGTGGCCAACAATAACCAGGGGCAGGAAGTATGACCAGCGTCTCGCCACATGGCATATGGCCCTAACTGCAATCGGATCATTCATAATGTCAATGGGATGGACCATAGGAGGGTTCCTCGGCATGCCCAGATACGTATCTGGATACTTTGCAAGATTCCAGGTATATCAGGATATTGCTATCGCAGGTGGAGTCATTATCGGAATCGGTCAGCTGTTCTTCCTTGCAAACCTTATAAAGTCCATGCTTGATGAGCCAAGTACAACAACAAACAATGCTTTCGAAGATACATATAACAACGAAGAACCATCACTGGAACAGAAACCAGAACCTCTTGGGAATCCGTCAGCTGTAGGAGGTGAATAATTTGAATAAAGGAAAATTAGGAGTAGTATATGGAATAGTAATAATTCTTCTTGTTGGGTTGTCATTGACATTTGTTCTATCTGCACCTACTTCTTCTGGAGGAGGCTTGATAGACCCAGCTGGACTTAAGGTAAAAGGAACAATAAATGAAACTATATACGCTGATGCAAGTGGATGGAACTATTCTCACGGTCCAATTAATCCAACATTATATCTTCCGCTTGACTACAAGATCTGTTTCACAGTTATAGAGGAAGACAATCTCCCACACACATTAACAATTAATAAGGATAAAAATTATGTTCCTGGAACTGTTCTGACTGCATATGAAAATGCTGCTACTGGTTTAACCATTGTAACAACTGGAGAACTAACACAAATACCCGGTCATCCGGTATCAAAATCCTATATATTCTTCCAGCCTGGAAATTATACATACTGGTGTGAGGTACATCCTACAACAATGCTTGCAAGAATACAGGTAAATGGCACGGCCAGTGGAACAGCATCATCGTCCATTGTATCCCAGCCAATTGCGGGTCACAATGCACATAAAAGCAATGGAAACCCATCTCTGTCACCGTTAAACCTATTAAACACTTTCAATCTTCACAACCTGGTGAAGACTGAAGTTAATTTAGAAGCAAGAGACTTGCCGGTGTTTTAGTTGGAACAGAAATGGAACTTTTCTTTTTTTAACAACATTTTTAAACTTGAGATTACATTTCTCATTGATCTGGTTGCAGTTGCAGGTTTTTTCACATACACAGGATCATTCAAGGATATAATTTTTCTGATTCCACTCCTTGTATCGGGCTCACTTGCCTCAATGGCATCAGGAGTTTTCAACAACATATATGATACAGACATTGATTCAAAAATGGAACGAGTTTCAAACAGGAGAAAGGTTGTTTACAGGAACAAATCAAAGATGATCATTCTCCTTATAGCTCTGTTTGCGACATCCATGATAGTTGGGTTCTCATTTCTCAATTATATTTCAGTCATCTACATAATAGCAGGTTTCCTCAGCTATGCCTTTCTGTATACAGTAGTGCTGAAAAGAAGGACTGACCTGAATATTGTATTTGGAGGAGTTGCAGGAAGCTTTCCTGCACTTGCTGGCTCAGCCGCAATATCAGGAACCGTAACTCCTGCAGCAATATTCATAGCGGTTCTGGTCTTTGTATGGACACCGACTCACTTCTGGTCACTGGCCATAAAATACAGGGATGATTATTCTTCCGCAAATATACCAATGCTACCAGCTGTCAAGGGAGTTGCAGTTACCAGAAAATACATTTTGATAAATTCCATTTTTCTTGCCATAGTAACCATCATTCCATTTGTCTATACACGAATTGGGCTGAATCTCATCTATGGACTGGCGTCTGTTCCTCTGGCACTGTGGATCCTTGTTCCATCATATTATTATTTCAGGCGAAAGGGAGAAGCCAAGGAGTACAGGAAGCTTTTTTCCTATACAAACGGATATCTTACCATAGCTCTGATCTTAATCATAATATCCACTTTTACCATATTGAAATAGATCAATATGGAAAAGAAGGGAACTTTTATTTTTGGCATCTCCATACTCACTTTATCAGTTCTTCTTAATTTCCTGACATACAGGTACAGTAATTTTGGAAAATATTTCTTTTACATCATACTGATTGAGCCACTATTTTCAATCACATTCCTGTCACTTTACGGATTGAATGGAAAGAAAATACTTAGGGGACTGGTTTCGTTGAAATGGATAATACTGCTTGTTTCCGCACTGTTCGTCTGGGTCTATATTATACTGGTGATGAACCTTGGGACAGCTGAAGTATCATATCTAATGGAATCATTCTACTACCCCTCATTCTTTGAGCAAACCATATTTGCACTGGTTGGAATCGAGACACTGAATCTATACTTCAAGCGGGGAACGTCAATAATAATATCAGCCCTATTCTACGAAGGATATTATTTTGTTGTCCTGATCAACGCATTACCTGGATTTCCTGGATGGTATTTCCC
>JAMDCG010000056.1:0-5381 GCA_023489425.1 Thermoplasmatota archaeon | reverse complement strand
ATGAAACCAAGACTGATCAGAACCATGAAATCTGTAATACTTAAAAGGAAGGATTCACCGGATGCGACAAGGAGTATAATGAACACAAGTGTGAATATCCACGAGTACTTGGTGAGACTGTATGGAAATATCCTGTCCTCGCCCAGGGATTTAAGATGCCTTGATGCAGCCAGAAATGCCGGGACGAAAGTTGTCAGGGTTGCAATGATGAATGCGATTATCATCAGTAGAAACCATGATTCACCTCCTGTCATCTGTGCAATAAGGAAGGCAGGAATCGAACTTTTTTCTATTCCTGTCCCCCTGGATTGTGTCAGAAGAACTGCAATAGAATATACGATATTTATGGATGAGGAGACAATTATGGTAAATATCATTGACCATTTTATGACATGATCCTTGTCCAGCATTATCTTCTTCTTTATCATCGGAATGTTTATGGTGCTTCCGTCAGTTATATTTCTCTGAAATGCCATGATTTCCTGGAAACCAAAGAAGAGGATGAACAGGTATCCAGTATCAATCAGTATGTCTTCCACCCAGTTTCCTGTAAAGGAGAAGAAGAGATGAGTTGAAAGATGGGAAGGCGATCTGAAAATTACGCCTTCTTCCGCTATTAATATGACTGCCATGGCTATCATCATGACCAGCTGCACCTTGCCTATGAATCTTAAGTATCTTTCCTCGAAGAATGCATTTATTATGAACCATACGATAAATAGTCCGAGTATGGCATAAATCAGAACCTTTGAAATCAGTGACCCACCAATTGAGCTTTCAGGTATCACAATGAACAGAAGATCAAAAAAAATGATCACGCAGTAGGCAGAAAGGGCTGAGTTTGCCACCCACATGGAAATCCTGCTGATAAAATATCTGACAGATGAAACTCCATAGGCCTCCCTTACAAAGGCTGGTCCACCAACAATATCCCTTCCATTATTCTTGTGGAACTCATAGACATCAAAGTATACCTTGGCCATGAATAGTGATGTGATGGATGCAACAATAAGGGAAATAGTGGATACGATACCATACTGAAGTGCATTTTCCGGTATCAGTATGAATAATGGAGATCCAAGGGTCGATCCTATTCCTATGGATAGAATTATGAAAAAACCGTAAACCGGATTTGGCTTTCCCCTGATCCTGGGTCTTGAAAATTTAATTCTCAGGGATTTTGGAAATGAAACGGTGAGATACAGGCTGAAAAATATCATTGCCATTACTGAAACAATCAGGAGTGACTTATTTATTGTCATATTGTTAAAGTTCAGAATGACAGACCTGTTGCTATAGAAGAAAAGGATGGAGAATAAAAAAATAGCAAGACTGATAACTGTTATTATCAGTCTCCCGAGATAGATCTCTCTTATTGTTCTCCTATCCATTTTGAACTTACCTGAAGAGGAATCTGATGTTCATCCTGGCAGTCTTAAGCGTGCTGAAAGACGCCAGGAGAAGGACCACTGCAACAAGAAAATTTATCACAATGGTCAGTGATGTCAGGCCGGTTGTTTCTGATATGCTATGGAGGGCATTTCCATAATAGTTCAGCAGATAACCAGATGCATTCCCGCCAAAAAAAGTTGGAATGACAAAAAGTATCCCCATTACAAAGAGGAATGAAGAGAGAAGAAATTCACCCAAAGTTGCGAATAAAATGTTGATATCAGAACCTTTCCGTTCTTCCTTTATTAGATTAAGGAACTCTCTTACCTCTTCCTCGTTAGAATTTTCAAGCTTCCTTATCACATCTGCCCTTGAAATGTCAGCCTCCTTATCGCTGAGGATCATCAATCCCTTTATGCTGACTTCAAGTGAATCTATTAGAGGACTAAGCAATTCCTCTTTCTTATTAGATTCCATATTGTATCTCCCTATGAAATTTCATTAATAAACTTTCCATAAAAACATTGCACCAAATTTTTAATGGGCAGAACATGATCCTCATATGTTCGAACAAAAATGTCTGACAGAACCATATAATTAGGTTTTCCATAAAGACTTAAACCTTTGAAGTAATTACTGGTTAGGGATTTAATGGAGGCAAACCAGCAGCAAAATTCTGATTTAATGTTCAAGGCATTTTATCAGTATTTACTCGATGCAATTATAAGCAAAAATGAATACGAAAATCACAAGAATCTACAGGACACATTAAAATCTAAACAGCCCCAGAGCATTGCTGAAGTGGATAATTTACTTGTATCGCTCAACAAACTTCTGGACGATTTCAAGTCAGTAACAGTTTCAGGTCTTTTCGATGACACAGAGAAGGAAATACAGAGCTTCGTAGGAGTTTCACTTGAGAAATTCAAGAAGAAAATTAATGACGATTACAGGAACAGGATAAATGATCTTGAAGGGTCAATGTCCGCCTCAAGAACCAATTCCATAAAGAATATCCAGGCGTTTCTTTCAATGGATTTCCTGAAAATCGTAGATGCGAATATCTTTGTAAAATGGGTTGACGGCGTCTATGATGCTGCAGTAAGATATACTGCTGAGAGTTCCATTGAATACGATTTCTCCCTGAATTCAAGAAGTTCAGATCTATTCAAGGAATCACTACGGTTTGGCTTCCTGGAGAAAGGTGTCAAGATACCGATAAATTCAGCAAGCAACTGGGCTGGAAAGGAGGCCCAGATTGACTATGAAAAGATTGATAAATTTTACATGACATCTGCAAGCATAAACAAGGGAAACCTGTTTGTTGAATTCGCTGATCCGGACAGCAATGCGAAGGTCACTTTTGTAATGTCCAGGGGAAACGAAAATTCATTCCTTTCCATAGAGTATAAGGATGACAACCAGACGGTTGATGTAACAAGCGTCCCTGCCCTGAACAATATGCTGGAGATAGACAAGATACAGGTACCACTCGACAGGATATATGGTACCCTGAAAGAGATAGAATCAAACAAAACGAAGCTGGTCAGACTGGTGGAGGATGGTATTGACATTCTATCCACGGGTTCATTCAGGAAGCTTGCGGTAAAAATAATTGAAATTAAGAAAGATGCATTGAAAGGCTACATAAATCAGATAAACGAAAGGGCAGACAAGGACAGGATAACTGTTGATAACCTGAAGGAAAAATTGAAGCTTGCAGGTGAGTTTGGGTCACAGATTTCAAGCATCCTTGACCTTGGTCCGCTCTGATTATTTCGGAAAATTCTCCCTGCTCTTACTTCTTTCAAGCTGTCTTTTAAACAATTCGTAATCCTTGTCATCAAACTCATATATTAGGGAGCCAACGTATCCGCATTCATTACATTTGTATTTTCCGGTTATCAATCCGGAATCTGCGAAAATATTTTCTGATCCACACATAGGACAGACCACATGATTCATGACTCCTCATGATCTTCAGGCATTATAACCTTAATCCATTTCATTCAAGATCATTTCAAAATTATCCCGGAATATATGCGAAAATTCAGCTAAATTTAATATGATCAAAAATAGAAAATACTAAATTCCTTTGAAGCCATTACTAACCATGAAGAATTTAATTGATGGAAAGTGGGTAGATTCATCAAGTGGAAAAACACTGGATGATCTGAACCCTGCAACAGGTATGAAAATTGATACATTTCCAGCTGCAACGAAAGATGATGTGAGCAGAGCCATAGATGCAGCAGAAGGTACTTTCTGGAAGTGGAATGAACTTGGATCAAAGGAGAGAGGAAGAATTGTCAGGAAGGCCGGAGATCTCATACAGGCTAAGAGGAAGGAACTGGAGGATCTCCTTGTCAGGGAATGTGGAAAGATAAGGCCACAGGCACAGGAAGAGGTCAACGGTGTTCTTGACCAGATTTATTATTATGCTGAATTTGAAAGAAAGATCACCGGGGATCTAGTTGAGGGCGACTCAAGCAAGAGAAAGATATTCCAGTACAGGGTGCCAAGGGGAGTTGTCGTTGCACTCACACCATGGAATTTCCCGGCAGCAATGGTTGCAAGGAAACTTGCTCCAGCCCTTATGACCGGTAACTCAGTTGTACTGAAGCCAAGCAGTGATACACCATTAATCGCTGAATGGATAGTAAGAAAATTCCAGGAGGCAGGGATTCCGGACGGAGTACTGAACATGGTTACTGGAAAGGGCTCTGAGATAGGTGATTTCATAGTCTCTCACAAAAAAGTTGCTCTTGTTACCCTTACAGGCTCAACTGCAACAGGTCAGAGAATCATACAGCAATCATCAGCGAACATGGCAAAGCTCATGCTTGAACTGGGAGGAAAGGCACCCTTCATAGTCTGGAACGATGCAGATATGGAGAAGGCACTGAAGACACTTGTATGGGCTAAATTCTGGAATGCTGGCCAGTCATGCATTGCAGCCGAAAGGCTTTACCTGCACGAGGATATAGCCGATAAATTCGAGGAAAAATTCATTTCAATGACAAGAGGATTGAAGGTCGGCGATCCAGAAACAGCACAGATGGGCCCACTCATCAACCATGATGCCCAGAAGAATATGGAAAGTGTCATATCAGAATCTGAGAAGGAGAACCTGAAGATTTTATCAGGAGGGAAGAAGCCAGACCTCAAGGGGGATTTCAGCAAGGGATTCTTCTTTGAACCAACACTTATAGAGAACGTACCACAGAAGTCATCCATATTCCAGGATGAAATATTCGGTCCGGTGCTGGGCATACACAGGGTCAACGACTGGGATGAAGCAATAAGAATGGCAAATGACTCACAGTTCGGACTTGCTTCCTATCTATTCACGGAGGACAATAAGAGGATATTCCAGGCAGCAGAATCTATCAGATTTGGTGAACTTTATGTCAATATGCCCGGGCCAGAATCCTCACAGGGATATCATACAGGGTTCAGGATGACCGGCCTTGCAGGTGAAGGCAGTAAATACGGAATAGGAGAGTATTTACAACTCAAAAATATGTACGTGGATTACTCAAGAAATAAGCTGGAATTGGGAAGCATTCCAGGCTTCTAATTCTCTATTTAAATTCTATTAACACAGATGCGTTCTCATCCAGAAGGAGGGGGAGGATCCATCCATATATACCATAATTTATGCTGTCTACGTCCTCAGAAATCTTATGTAATTCTGGGGCTTTTTTAACTGCAACAGTGAACATATCCTTCCTGAAAACTACCATCTTCTTTCCTGACAGGCTTGGATTGAGTCTTATCCTGTGTAAAATCCTGCGGACTGACCTGTAAAGGCTTTCACTACCATTAGTTGTCGTCATGAGTGTTTCATACATGCTGAAGGATACATGGGTAACCAGATCAGAGTCATAATTGTGATCTGACAACATCTTCAATGCCTTCAGGACTGATGAAATAACTCCACTGGAATCTGACTTTTCACTCCTGATTTTCGTTGATCTGTTAGTGAG
>JAMDCG010000014.1 GCA_023489425.1 Thermoplasmatota archaeon | reverse complement strand
CGGCGAGGAATATAAGTAATCCTATAACTACTCCTATTATTGCTGCAACGAGATAAAATACTGCACCCAGGATTATATCATCAACTAGGCTTACATGGAACGTGAAGTCAGACAGGTAATAAGTTAAAAAGCCTATTACAACAGCTCCGACAATCATTCCACTTCCTGCTGCCCTTGCCTTTCCCTTTCCAAAATAGGCGGTAAGAATTCCAAATATTAAGAGTGCTAATGCTATTATCCCTATTATTGTAAGGAAAAAAATGTCAAGATTCCAACTGGGATACCACGGTAAAGTTTTTGCCACTGCAGACATCTAAATCACAACTTAAGTCCTGTAAGGGTTTTTGTATCTATAACCCCTTCGATCTTTCTTATCTGCTCCACGACAATCTTCCCTAATTCACTGTAATCAAGCGCGTCAATTTTGACGATCAGATCATATTCCCCGAAAAGCGGATGTACTTCTACAACATAATTAATCTTAGATATTTTGTTGTAAACCTCATGCTCTTTTCCGGGTACCGTACTCACAAGTACAAATGCTACCGACATAGATTCACTATTACCATAATTTTTCTTAACTTATAAAATTTTTTAGTTTTAAAAGCTCTTTATATTAAGGTTTGTCAAATGCTGGTTATAAATTTTTCAATTCTTTAGAGAGATGAATAGTTTTTTACTCTCTTTTCTCGAGATAAATAATTTATCTTACCTGGATATCACTTAGATGTGTCGTATAAGGATGAGTATATTTCTGGGATTGTGAGGAATGTCAAGGAAAGAAATTTTCCAGAAGACTACCTACAGGATTTGAATGATTTTATTGAAGTTAAAATAATACTAGGCACAGAGCTTTTCATGTACAGGAAAGATGAATTAACTAACCTGGTCATTGATGGACAGAGTTTACCATTCGATGATCCTTACATAGCGAAATATTACTATTTCTGCTCATTGCAAAGAAAGGAAAATGCTAAAGTTCCTGATAAACAGGCAGTGAGGAGGATGATAAAGAAATTTGAAAGGGATCTTGATGAAGATAGGAATTTAGCTTATTCAATTCTGAATGGTCTCACTGATGACGAGAAAAAAAGCATACTGATCGAACTGGGTAATTTATCTCCATATTTCTTTCTCCTTTTCTATGATACAATTATGAATTGAAATGCAGATTACAGTTCATTGAGTTCACTATTACTTATTTTCCTTTGTTCTCCACTAATGAGGTTTTTGACCGTTAATGATCCTTCCATTAATTCTTTCTCCCCTATCATTATTGCATGGGTGAAGTTCATAGCTGAGGCATGCTTGAGTGAGTTGGATATATTCCTGTCTGAATTCTCCATCACTGCAGTCTTCCCGTTCCTTCTCAAACTGTAAAGTACATTTGCTGCCTGCTCTTTTCCTCCCCTTCCAATACCGATCACAAAATATGAAGAATCAATGTTATGGACTTTCCACAAATTCTTCTCTTTTAGCAGATTTTCAAGAACGGCATCACCCATTCCAAATCCTACCGCTGGAATTTCCTGCCCATCAAATAACTGCGAGAGATTATCATATCGTCCACCTCCAAAAATCGATCTGAATTTTCCATCAAAGTCAAATCCCTCAAACACAATTCCCGTATAATATGATAAACCCCTCACTGTAGATGGATCGTATACTATATTTTCATAACCATTCCTGGATAAGAACTCCACTGTCGAAATCATCCTCAGGAAATCAATATCTTCAGATAATTCAAGGCCAAGCTCCCTCATTGAGTCACGAATATTCTTCATGGGATATGATTTTGAAAGGAATATGAGTAATCTGTTGAGATTATCCCCTGTTATCCCATCGTTATGAAGTTTATTTCCTATTACTTCTATTGACTCTTTCCTGAAATGATCGATTGTTGATATTGAAGATTGAATATTTTCACTACCCAGTCCTGATAGTATTTTTTCCATCAGTTTTCTGTGGTTGACTCTCACAACATACATACCTTTCAGTCCTAGCCTGTTCAGAATCTCACAAGCAAGGGCAATCAATTCTGCATCTATTTCCATTCCAGTTTCGCCGAAGTAATCTGCATTAAACTGGTAGTGCTCCCTGTTTCTTCCAGACTGCGGCTCTTCGTATCTCCATAATTTTGGTATATTGTACCATTTCACGGGCTTCACAAGACCCTTTCTTGACACAAGCATTCTCATTGTGGACGGTGTTGCCTCCGGTATCAGAGTGATTTCCCTGTTGGACTTGTCCCTGAAGTTATAAGTCTGGCCCACCAGTTCGTCCCCAGATTTTATCCTGTAAATTTCCAGCATCTCCAGGGAAGGATAATCAATAGGCAGGAATCCAAAATTTTGAGCAGTCTTCCGCATAATTGAGAATATCTCCTCCCTTTTTTGCATATCTTCTGGATAATAATCCTTGAATCCCCTCAGTCTTTCGATCTTTGACATTCGTATCAGATAACAAAAGATGGTTTATAATAATTAGACATAAATACTGCTTTTAAATGTTTAGTTCGATGCGATTTGATCAGTTTAGAGGATGAAATAAAAAAGAATGGACTGAAGGTTACACCACAAAGATCAAAAATATTACAGTATATTAGGGAAAATCCAGGTAAACATTTCAGTGCAGAAGACATTCATAAATATGTTACGATTGAAAATCCAAACATACCGCCTGCAACTGTATATAATATATTAAAGATGTTTGTGGAAAAGGGCTTGATTAACAGTTTTGAGACGAATGGCAAGGCTATTTATGAGGGAAAAGTTGAACCACACATCAACTTTATCTGTGAAAGATGCAAAAACATTTATGATTATGAAGTTGAAAGTGATTTTAGTGAAATTGAAAAGAATGTTGATGGAAAGATAATTTCAACAAGTGTGACAGTCAGAGGTATCTGCAGGAACTGCCTTAAAGAAATAGAAGCTTCTGAAAATACCTTAGTGCATTAAGATTTTCCAGAGGGTCATGAACTCTCAGAATTTCTATGCCCTTCCCCGCAAGGAAAATAGATACTGCTATTGTTTCTGGTAATCTTTCTTCTGAACTGCTTTTTGAATAGAGACTAAGGAATGCTTTTCTTGAATGACCGAAAAGACGCCTGAAACCGAAGTTGAAAGAATCCGGATTCCTTATGATTTCAAGATTCTGTTCACGGATCTTGGAAAAGCCGATCCCTGGATCTATGATTATCTTTCCGGGTTCTATTCCCAATTGGCAAAGTACTCTTAATTTCTCGAAGTAAAATTTTGTCATCTCCCCCCTGAGATCATCATAAGTGGCCATCCTGTTCATGTTTGATGGATCTCCCTTGATGTGCATTAAAACGTAAAATTTTTTTTCAGATTTAGCAAGCTCTGGGAGCCTTTCATCTTTCATTCCGGAAATGTCATTTATTACATCTATTCTATCTATGAAAGCATGGATAGTTTCATAATGTCGTGAATCCAGTGAAATTCTTTGATTACCTGTATCGTTAACCATTTCAAAGGCACTCTTCAGTCTATCAATCTCTTCATGAGTGGAAACCTCTATAGATCCTGGCCTGGTGCTTTCAGCTCCTATATCAAGGAATTGACAACCTGAACCTCTGGCACGATCTATCTGGCGGATATCCTTTACTCTTGAGCCAGCAAAGAACGAATCTGGAGTAAAGTTAAGAATGGCCATAATATCAGGGATCGAGTTCACATGACTCCTGAACATACCTTCAGTCATAAAATGGCTCATTTTTGCCAGGCCAGCTTGATTGAGAATTTCATCTGCTTTTGATCTGCTCATAAACTGTTCAAACTTGAAAAATATATTTTCTCCCATCTTTATTTTAGTGAAAGCTCTTCCTTCAGGAACTTCGTGAGAATAACATGTAAAGCTGATTTCAGTTTCACTGACAGGGTTTTCCCCGTTCTTATAGAAGAAATCGATCTCTGGATTATCCATCATCATAAGTATACAATTCTCTACCTTAAATCTTCAGATAAGTCAGGTGGCCTTGATAAGTGACATGGCATCTGCGGAGTGGAGTCAATTCAGGCCATGATGATTCTATCAGAAACCTTAATGATATGGGCTCTATGAAAAATCTGGAAGAGAAGAGTCGTTTCCATTGTACTACCACCATAAATAGTACCAAGATGATGAATATTGATAGGGAAAGCCGTAGGATTAATGCTGAACTTCTATTTGGAAGAAAATAACGGGTATCAGTAACCATAAGGTTATTAGTAGATTTAGTATATCTTATATCTACATTCAATGGAGCGATTACATGGTTGATAATATTATTAATAATAAGGAAAAGAAGAAGCGAAATTTCACCAATATTAGTGAACTTTCAAATGCCATTAGCAAGGGATTAAGCCTTCAGAACAGGAGGATGAGTTTTGAAGAATCTTTTTCAGCTGCAGAACATTTGATTAATTTTTTTGGTTATAGCGATAGAGTTATTGACAACATGCTTGAACCAGAAGACAGGGATGCGTTTTACACGATGGAAGATATAGGAGTCCTTCAAACGGAAAGGGAAGAAACTACGCTGTTTGATGGTAGGGAATGGAGAATTCACTACTGGATCCTTAATGTGGGTAAAATAATAGAGCTCGCAAACATGAAAATAGATTTGAATAATATGGATAATGGTGAACAATTTTCTGTTTACGAGGAAATACCTGACGAATACTGGACTGTAAATTAATAGTGGTTTTTAATGCATATAGCAGTTTTAGACGAGTCTAAATGCCATTCTAAAAAATGCAATCATGAGTGCCAGTCATATTGTCCTCCTGTCAGGTCTGGAATAGGTACAATTACATTTCCTGAGGAAACTGTTTATCCGCTCATAACTGAAGATCTGTGTATCGGCTGCGGCATCTGTGTTAATAGATGTCCATTTGGAGCAATAAAGATAATTACAGTCCCGGATGAACTGAACAAGGATATAGTGCATCAGTATGGAGAGAATTCATTCAGAATTTATTCAATTCCAGTTCCCTCAAAAGGGATCACTGCAATTCTTGGACCAAATGGAATGGGAAAGACCACCACCATGAATATACTTAGTGGGGTGATTATACCAAATTTTGGTGATTATAATAATGGCGGAACACAGGAAAAAGTACTCAAGAAGTACTCAAACAGTATTCTTGGTGATTATTTCCAGAACGTATATGATAAAACAAAGAAAGTGGTCCTGAAAAGTCAGTTTGTCGATCAGATTCCAAAGGTGGTAAAGGGAACCATAGGAAGTATTCTGAAAAAAGCTGATGAATTTGGAATGGCTGATGATATCATAGCCGAGCTTTCTCTTGAAAATTCTGTAAATAAAGATGTGGCGAGTGCCTCTGGAGGGGAATTGCAGAAGCTTGCAGTTGGAATGGCACTGATAAAAGATGGAGATATACTTCTCGTTGACGAGGTTTCATCGTATCTTGATATTTCTGAAAGAATACGGGTGGCCTCAATACTGACAAGACTTGCTGAAAAGGGGAAAACAATTTTTGTTGTTGAACACGATCTTGCTATTCTTGACTGGATAAGTGATCAGATACATCTCGTTTATGGTTCACCGGGAGCGTATGGGGTCATAGTACAGCAGAAATCACCGAACAAGGCAATTAACCAGTTTCTCGATGGTTACATGAAGGAGGAAAACGTCAGAATAAGAAAGGAAAAAATCGTTTTTGAGACAAGGGCATCAAACAGAAAAATCGTTTCACCAGAACTTGTGCACTGGAGTGAGATAGACGCTGACCTTGGTAATTTCAAGCTGAAAGTTATGCCGGGAAAAATGGAAATTGGAACTGTAACTGGGATTCTTGGGAGAAATGCTCTCGGGAAATCAACATTTGTCAAGATACTCGCAGGGGTAATGACCCCCAATTCTGGCTCTTACGAACCGAAACTGAGAGTTGCATACAAGCCACAGTATATTTCAACTGATTTTGAGGGGACATGTGAGGACCTGCTCTTCAGGACCCTGAAGGAAAGGATGAGCGATAATTTCGTCAAGAATGAACTCTTCAGGCCCCTTGGTATAGACCCTCTCATGGAAAGTGAAGTCAGCAGCCTGTCTGGAGGGGAGCTGCAGAAATTATCTATTGCAATGACACTTGCGCAGGATGCCGATCTGTATCTACTGGACGAACCATCTGCAAATCTTGATAGCTCAACCAGGATGGAGGTTGCCAAGATTATTAAGAGAACAATGGAAAACAGGAAGAAGACGGGAATGGTCGTTGACCATGACATTTATTTCATTGACATAATTTCTGACGAGTTGATGATCTTCCTTGGAGAGTCAGGGATACAGGGAATTGCAAGGGGACCAATGCCAATGAGGGAAGGCATGAATACATTCCTGAAGGAAGTGGATATAACATTTAGGAGAGACCACAATTCTGGCAGACCAAGAATAAATAAGCCTGGAAGTAGCATGCACAGGGAGCAGGTTTCTTCAGGAGAGTATTATTACTCCTGATGGATGGCAGTTAAATGTCAGGACAGAGCTTAACAATGCAGATCCTCCACAGGGAAGGCCTGGCGAGGATAGGTAGATTCAGCACAGACCATGGATATGTTGATACTCCAAACATAATGCCTGTGATCAATCCCAATCTGCGTACCTTACCAATGGAAACCATGAAGAGATTTGGAACACAGGCCATAATAACAAACAGTTACATTATCAGGAGAAACCCTGATTTAAAGGCTGAGGCTTTGAGGAAGGGCCTTCATAGTCTTATTGGTTTTGATGGTACCATAATGACTGACTCAGGTACATTCCAAAGTTATGTTTATGGTGGAGTTGAGTATGAAAACAGGGATACGGTAGAATTTCAGATCGATATAAAGAGTGATATCTCCACAATCCTGGATATTTTTTCTACTCCAGCTGATTCGCACGAAAAGGCCAAACTGGCAGTTGATGAAACTCATAAAAGGTTCATGGAGATCAAGGATATTGCAAAAAGCCATAACATTTCTGGACCTATCCAGGGGTCCATTTACAGAGACTTAAGGCGTAGGAGTGCAAGACTCATGTCTGCAACTGATGCCAGTTATCTTCCCATAGGTGGCGTTGTGCCGTTGCTTGAACAGTACAAATACAGTGAACTTGTAGATATTATACTTGAATCGAAACTGGCAGGTGATTTTTCCAAGCCTGTCCACCTATTTGGTGGTGGCCATCCCATGTTCATGGGAATGGCGGTTCTCCTGGGAGTAGATATGTTTGATTCGGCATCCTACGTGAAATATGCAAGGGATGACAGGTTGCTTTACACGGAGGGAACAAGGTATCTGGCAGATGTTACAGAACTTCCATACTGGAGTCCACTAAATGACAGATATACGATCAAGGAGATCAAAACTCTTGATGAAAAAGAGCGGTTTCCGGCCCTTGCTGAGCATAATTTATTTGCAATTTTCCAGGAACTGGCTGAGATAAGGGAAAGAATCAGGGAAAACACCCTCTGGCAGTATGTTGAATCAAAATCCAGATCACACCCCTCGCTTTACTCTGCCTTTCAGAGGATATTAAGACATTCAAAAAGAATAGAACCTTATTTTGAACTGTACCGGAAGAGTCCACTGTTCCATTTTGGAGCAGAAACAAACAGGTCGCCATATGGGATTAGATTGAGGAAGCTGGAGCCGAATGGTACGTACAATACATTATCATCAAGAGAATGGAAGCCCGCAAGATTGAGTCAGGATTTTGTGAAAAATGTTTACGAAAAATCCAGGGAGAATTTCTGCATAAACTGGTTTGGTCTTAAAATCCCGGTTGAGATGGAAGAGATATATCCTGTTGAGCAGGTGATTTCAGGCAATGAAAAAGAAACACGCGGAACATCCTACAGAAGGGATAATGGGTTTGAAAAGATAAGGGATTTCAATCTTGAAAAGCTTAGGAGAATTGCTGATTTCCAGTTTGGAAATGGTATTGGTGAAAAGATATTCCCGGATGACTGCGAAATTACTGTTTCAAGAACAACGGGCAGGATCAGAACCATTTCGAGGAATGGCAATATGCTTGCAACAATGAGAGCCCATGATGGATTTGTGGGACTCACGTTTGAAGGTGGTCTCAGGTTACATGAAATCTCTACAGGGATGAAAAATAAGGTAATGGTCACAGGAGAAAGCGCCATATATAATTCTCAGGGAAAGAGTGTTTTCTTTAAATTCATAGAACAGAATGACAGTGAAATAATTCCTCTTAATGATGTTCTTGTCGTGGACCCTGATGATAGGCTCGTTGCAGTAGGGAGGGCACTGGTATCGGGAAGAGAGATGGGAATGTACAGGGAAGGAGTTGCAGTTTCCATCAATCATCACAAAAAGGAAGCAAAGTCTTGATAAGGTTATGCAGGCAGTAATTAATAAGTCAAACTGTTATCTCCGTATTTTTCAATGAAATCCTTGAGTACGACAGCACTGTTATGCTTTTCATTACTGGTACTGTACAGGAAAATAACATCCCCTTTCTTGCAAATTACTGAAAGTTTCTGAACATCGCTGTTATGCCTCAGCTCTTCCATATATTTCTCCCTGAACTCGTCGTATTTTTGATCCTCGTGGTTGAACCATTTTCTCAATTCCGTTGAAGGCGCAATATCTTTCGCCCACCAGTATAATTTCAGGGATTCCTTCGTCACACCTCTTGGCCACAGTCTTTCAACCAGAATTCTGGTTCCACTGTCTCCATCCTCAATATTATAGACCCTTTTTAGCGTTATCAGGATACATTCACCCGGTACCTTAGTGTGAATGAAATTTATAAATTTTCCTTCCCCCTATTATCCTGCAGTGCTTGATATTACTGTCTCTTCCATTTCCTTCATCCTGCGAGAAAACATACCACTTATGAACATATACATAACGGCGACCACCACTGTGCCTATGGCAATATATAACCAGTATGTGCTTGAAACGCTCTGTAAAACAAAGAGGAGGTACAGACCTATAACTGCACCCGCAAATCCCCCAAAACTTGAATATAAATTATAAACACCAACGTAAGATCCTCTCATGTTATCCGGTGCAAGAGTGGTAATAATACTCTGGGTCGTTGGTGAGAGGAGATCTTCACCAAATGTTGATATGGTCATGAAGAGCGCCAGTATGAGGAATGCCGTTGAATCTGTAAGAACAAGAAATGAGATAGCATAAAAGAGGGTTCCAACACCCCTCCACATCATTGGATTCCCGAATTTTGTCATAAGCCTCAATAATGGGAACTGGAGTGCTACTACCAGTATTCCGTTGAGTGCCCATATATACCCGAGATACATGTATGGAAGATTCTGCAAAACAATGGTATATACTGTAAATGTGGAACCTCTCTGCCTCATGAAGATCTGCAGTAGCACCCCTATGATTATGAAAAAAATGAAAAACCTGTCTTTCATGTAAGTCCTGCTCAGTTCTCCCTTCATTACCTGTACGTGATCAGATGGAACGTAAGTTTCCCTCATCAGGAAATACAGCATGAAAATTTCCACCACTGTAACAGCGCTGGACACAAGAAATATGTATTGAAGCCCGAAATATGCCAGGTATGCGCCGAGCAATGGTCCTATGGCAATTCCCAGGTTGGCCATTATCCTCATGATTGTGTAACCTGAAAGCCTGTCCCGTACGGAGGTAATATCTGCAACGGAGGCCTGTACCGCAGGATACTGTATTGAGTTTATAATTATTGTTCCATACCATGAACTGAGCAGAAGGACAAAATAATATGGATTTGCAACGGTATAATAGATGAGTAGATAGAATACGACTGCAGGTATCTGGGAATACACAAGAATTGTTCTTCTGCCGATCTTGTCTGTCAATATTCCTGAGTAATACTGCACAAATGCCATGAGCAGTGTTGCTGAACCGAGAAATAATCCAGTAATTATAAAGCTTATATGATAAACTATGATGAAAATTAAAGGTAGGAAGATGAATGTTGATCCACGTCCAAAGGCCCGGATGAACCTGGTCATACTGAGGATCCATATCCTTCTATCAAGATTCTTAATATTAAAAGCATAAGGTGAAGTTGCCGTTATTCTGTATTAATAATGATTATTTAATTGATTCCAAGTTTCTCCGATACTTATTAAGTTTTCACCAATATAATATATAAATATCAGTATTGGAATTTTAAACAAGTACTATAGTCATTAGCATTGCTACTACCATTAAAGCTCCCCCACCAATGGTGTAATAGGACAGTGGTATACCGGTGAGTATGACGGAGAAAATTGCAGCAAAAACTGGTTCTGAAACCATTATTATACTCGCCTTTTCAGGTTTCACGTAAACCAGAGCCTTGTTTGTTATGAAGTATGCTAAAACTCCTGCAAATAATGCTGTGAATGCAATTGTGAAGAGGAGTATGGGAGATGAGAAGTTGAAATATATCTTAAATGTGGGAATTGCTATGGTTGAATACAGTGAAACTGCAGCCATCTGGAAAAAAGTGAATTTTACCATATCCAGTTTATTATTCCGTGAAACATATATTATCTGCATTGCGTATCCAACGGCACAGATGAAGGTTAGAAGATCTCCAAGCTGGAGCGAAAAATTGCTTACTTCTCCTACTGTGATGATCAGCATTCCCACGAACGCCAAAGTTACAGCCGACAGATCACTTTTAGAAATCCTCTGCCTGTATATCAGGTAGCCAATTACTGGAACAAGTACTATATAGAGGCCTGTTACAAAACCCGAAATGGCCGGAGTCGTGAAATACAATCCTATGGTCTGGAAGTAATATCCCAGAAAAAGATAGAACCCGGCAATGAAACCCTGCTTCAACCCTGTAAGGTCCCTCCTGTTCTTTATGAATGGGATCATCACCAGTGTCGAAATCAGGAACCTGATTGCCAGGAATATTACAGGTGACATGTATTCAAGTGATATCTTGATCAGTGGGAATGTGACACCCCATGAAAGTGTTGCAATTATGATCAGGAATGAGTATTTAGTTTCGTTCTGCATTCTTTTCTTTCCTTGGAAATAAGACGTTTCTAACGATGGATGGATTTTTGAACAGCATTCTAAGAACAACTCTTGAGGGGTAATCAATATCGCCCATCGTATTGATAAGATGAGTCATCCTTTCAGTGGTTATTTTCCTGCCTATTATGTTAAAGGAAGTATCAGTGATTCTTGAATATAATTTCTGGATCCTGTAATCCCTCTTCAGTTCTGCACCTAATTCCTTTTTCCACAGCCTGTTGTATGTGGAAAGTGATCTTTCTGAAAAATCCTCGCTTTCATATGCCTTCTCCATTGTAATCGCTGCCTTTTCACCTGATACCATGCCGGTATAGATTCCACCACCGCTGAGTGGCTTTACTATACCTGCTGCGTCCCCTATTAACAGTGCACCATTACCATATGGCTTCTTGAGAAAGCTTATGGGTATGGGACCACCTGTTATGGATATCTTATTTGGGTTGAGGTACCTCCTGTACAGGTAATTGAATTTTTCCCTTGTCAGGCCAAAACCAGCCGTTCCAATGCGAGAAAAATCTCCTGCGGGAGTTCCCCAGGCAAAGTAACCGGTGCTGTATTGTGCCCCAATAAACACGTTCACATTGTCCTGATCTTCCATCCTGCCAGCTCCATCGATCTGGTATGCAGAGACTACCCTCCTGAATCTCTGATCTGGAAAAAGTACCTTTCTTGTTATACTGTTTGCCCCATCTGCTCCTACAACTGCGAGAGATTCTAGTTCCTCTATGTTTCCATCCCTCCTCAGTGTGATCCTCATCTTTCCATTTTCCCTCTTTATGTCTTTAACTCTCGAATTAAGCATCAGCTCGGCACCATTCCCTATGGACATGGCTGCAGCATCCTGATCAAAACGATCCCTCTCCAGTACTATTGTTTCCTCATCCTTTCCGATTCTAATGTGGTTACCATCTGGAAAATATATGTTTGCTCCATGAACCCTGTTCACTACCGAGTCCGTTTTTACCATTGACGTTACCCTTTTTGATACCAGGCCGGTGCATTCAACTGGTTTCCCTATGGACTGGTGCTCTTCGAGCTGTGCGACCCTGAAACCTTTTTTTGCCAGATGTTGCGTACAGTAGGACCCACTGGGGCCTCCACCAACTACAACAAAGTCAAACAATCTATCCCTCCATGAAACTATCAAGTGTAGTGTTCTTGCTGTTACGGACTGCCTGTGGTTTTTTTCCTGACCTAGATGCCTGTTCAACGAGATGTATTGGCTCGTCGAGACTCTCAAACACCCGGTTTACGGTTTCTTCAACTCTTTTTGCGTAATAAAGCCAGTCCGGTTCATCCTCAAATTTCTCTCCATCAATATATGGCTCTACTTCCTGCGGTGTCACCCTGCTATTCGTGACTATCCATGAGACCTTCATTCCTGGAATGAATCTCTCACCTCTTTCCTGTAACTTTCTTGCAGCCCTTACGTTTGCCATGGAATCAGCGTTTGCATAGGAGGCAGAATCTTTTACCGATCTAGAAATAACAAGTTTAGAAATATCGATGGTACTGTCTCCACGTATGAGCCTTTCTATAATGTCAACCGCATTTTCTCTTGCTCCTGATACGTCTTTGTTCATCAGCGAATCGAATACAGATTGTAGCAGTTCACTCTGCATATCAAAGGAATCAGTTCTCCTTACCTCGTATCCCCTCACAAGCATTTCTCCAGCACTATCCATTGGATAGACTATCTTTCCCACATATCTTTTCTTTGCTCCATGGGAGAAGAATGGGTCCATGATCTTCTCAAACTCTATAAGAATGTGAAGATCATCAGAAATTTCCCTGCTCAGATCATTTCCCATCTTAATTGCTTCACTGAGTTCTTTTTTTCCTGATTCAATGAATACGCTATCAGTATCACCGTATATCACTTTCAGGTCCTTCTTCTTCAGCTTATCTATGAGACCCATGATCGTGTTTCTTGCGAAGGACGTGACGGAACTTCCAAGTTCAGGATTTGTGAATCTGTAGAATGATGAAGCGAGTACACCATAAAAGGTATTCATAAGTATTTTTATTGCGTTCTGTACACCATCCAGGTAATCCCTTTCATCGCCCTTAGCCTGCTTCATCAGCTTTTTGACCTGATCTCTCCTGTCCATCAACGTCTGCAGCAATTCTGGAATCAACCCTTTCCTTACAGACGGATCCAGAAACCTTGCGCCTGTAGGCGAAATTATGGTTCCATTTTCACTGAGTGTTGTGAAACATATATTGTATTTCATAATTATGGACGGATACATGCTCTTGAAGTCAAGCACTATTACCATGTCATATAATCCTGCACCAATGGATTCCACATGCCCGCCTTCTATGGCCCTGTCCTTCAGCGCCTGACTTGCAGTCATTGGAACTGCTATATTCCTCTGTGTTGCCAGCCTTATGAGCAGGGAATCTACATAATTACTTGTCCCCCCATTTGTTGTATCCTCCAGTGGAAGTTTCGTTACAGTGGACATGAACATATTTCTATCCACGACCCTCATTTTTTCCATGATTCTCAGTGTCAGATCAGCATCCTTAATGCAGTAATCAATCACCTCCTTCGGCCTGTTT
Organism: Thermoplasmatota archaeon; assembly: GCA_023489425.1. The sequence goes on along the minus strand of JAMDCG010000014.1, from coordinate 317 downwards.
CTATATTCTTCCATGATGTTGAGCCTGTCAACGTCATCCTTTCCTTCATTCAGGAGTTCCATTGCGACGTAATTAAGTGTTTCATGTTTTGGTTTCAGGATCTTCTTCACATTCCACCAAACATCGCTGATTATCCTTCCCTTAACCCTCCAGAACTGGCCATTGATCCTCCTTGCCTTTGTTCCATCCCTTCCTATATCAAGTGTGAGGCCGTATCTTTCCATCCTGTATTCAATTACAGGTAGATCGTAACCATCAATGTTGTATCCTATGATGATATCCGGATCTTTTTCCAGTACAAGCTTATTAAAATTTGA
>JAMDCG010000054.1 GCA_023489425.1 Thermoplasmatota archaeon | reverse complement strand
CAGTGACTCGGGAGCTGCCATAATAGGAGTTGTTCTTTCGGATCTATCACCCAGAAAAGGATCAATGGAACTGGTGAAGGAACTAAAGGAATATGGAATGAACGTTGCCTCAGTTTATACAGATCTGGAAACATCATTGAAATATGACTCGGGAGAAGATTATGCTCAACTGCACTTTCCAAACTCCGCTCAGGATATGGAAAAAGTAAGAGAGGATGGAAGAAAGATAATCTCAGTTATTGATGTCGATCGAGAGGTAATAGAATCAGACACAATGAGGGAAAGATCACATAATGCAGATCTTGTACTTCTTGAAAGCAGGAGTGGCATAGTAGATAAGATGAGTGATATAGAACCCTTCTTAAATAAGAAGGTCGGTGTTGCGGGAAAAATAAATATAGAAAATTTAAAAAAAATTATGGATTACCATCCAGGATTTATAGACGCAAGCAGTGGGCTCGAAGCATATCCTGGCAAAAAAGATGCTTCTAAGATCAGGAACTTTTTCAGGGAGGCTGGATATGGAAAGTGAAATCTTAGAAATAGTGGAGGATCTTAAAAAGAATAACAGAAACTTCGCGTATTTCTGTAAGTTCACTGATGATCAGAGAATAACAGGAGAGGAAACCCTGATCACCGGTACAGATGTGATTGAAGCCAGTGACACATCAATCTTTAGTAAAATACAAAAAGAAACACCCGTCATTCTTTCGTTCTCACTTGTAAACAGTATATTTAAATCGAAGGCAAAGGAAGGTCTGTTCCCGCCAGTATTAACGCTGAACCCTGAGGGAACGTTAAAGGGCAGGTACACAAGGTCTGCAACAGCAGTCCACTCACCTATGCAGGAAAATGTGAAGGATCATGAAATGGAAGAGAAAATAATAGCAGCAAGAGAAAGGATAAGAAATGGCGAAGCACTTCAGGTTGTCGTATCAAGGGAATTCGGGCCATTTTCACTTGATCCTTTGGATATGGTTAGAACATTCCTGAGAACTGATAGATCATTATATGTATATTATTTCAAATTCAATGAATATGAAATATTTGGAAGTTCTCCGGAAAATCTTATAACCAGAGATAGGACAGATCTCATGATAGAACCTATTGCCGGTACCCGAAGGATTTCCATCGATGAATCAGAAAATGAGGAGATTGCAAAGGATCTACTATCAGACCAAAAAGAACTTCTGGAACACAGAATGCTTGTGGACCTTGCCAGAAATGATCTTGGGAAAATTTCAGATTACGGTACAGTTCACGTGGAAAGATCAATGGAAATAAGGCAATTTTCATCAGTAATGCATATAGTTAGCCAGGTTAGATCTAAGCTGAGAAGGGATATTGAAAATAGCGAAATAATAAATGCAGTTTTTCCAGCAGGCACAGTTAGTGGAGCGCCAAAGGACAGGGCCATAAGGATCATCAATGATCTTGAAACATCACCAAGGGGTCCATATGCAGGTTGTGTAGGCTTGATTGAGCCAGAAAAAATGGACATGGCATTGACAATACGAACAATATATGGGAATGGAAATGGATATTTCGTCAGATCAGGGGCAGGAATAGTAAAGGATTCAGATCCGGAAAGAGAAGTAGATGAGATAAGAATGAAATCATATTCAGCAGTTGGGGGTAAGTTAAATGAAGATATTGTTAATTGATAACTACGATTCATTTGTGTATAATATAGAACAGCTTTTAGGGGAACTTGGTACCAGTGTGAAGGTGGTGAAGAATGATGAACTTCGTAAAATAAGAGCAGATGAGTATGATCGTATTGTTATTTCTCCAGGACCCGGAAGCCCTTCGATTCATGAAGACAGAGGAGATCTTGACACATTCCTCACAGGGTTAAAGAATTCAAAGGTTCTTGGTATTTGCTTTGGGCATCAGGTTATAGCATATAATAAAGGTTCAGTCATTGAAAGAATGAATCGCCAATTTCACGGAGAGGTTGACACAATGATTCACGGTGATTCCCCTCTATACAGTGGCATACCTGAGAAATTCAGGGCAATCAGGTATCATTCACTCACAGTGCGTCAATCTCCAGAAATAATACCTGACTGCATCTCTCAATCGGATGGTAGTATCATGGGATTTCATACTCCAGATATGAAAAGATTTGGGGTACAGTTCCATCCTGAAAGTTTCTATTCTGAGTATGGAAGGAAACTATTTGAGAATTTCTTGAGGGATTGAATTGAATGTAGTTGAACAGATTTATAGAAAAAACGAAAAGCGTAATCACGTAAGTGAGGATATGAGATCAAGGAAGCCGATCTCGATGAAGAATGTGCTTGGGGCAAAGGGAAAAAAACTGATAATCGAATATAAGAGAGAATCACCTTCAGGTTTTTACGGCCCGTCATTCTCCAGTCCTGAAAAATTCGGGGATTACGTTAAGGATTACGCCGATGCGTTCAGCGTTCTTACCGAGCCTGATCATTTCGCAGGCAACTTTACTGATGGGTTAAGCCTTCAGAAATTCGAAAAGCCTATTCTGATGAAGGATTTCATAGATAGAGAAGAAATGATAGAAACCTCATACAATTGTGGTTTCGATGCCATATTACTAATTGCCGACTTTCTTCCTGCTTCAAGGATGGAGGAACTGGCAGGATATGCGGAAAGCATGCACATGGATGTACTTGCTGAATTCCATGACAGAGAGATTTTTGATAGGATACCTCAGGGAAAAAATGTAATATGTGGTTATAACAGAAGAAATCTTAGAACACTGAAGATGGAAGGAAACGAAGATCAGGTAGTTGAACTAATGGCAGGGCACGAAGTGAAGGTTCTTGAAAGCGGACTTGATAGGAGTAACTATAGGAGATTGCTCAAAATGCCATTCGATGGATATCTTATAGGTTCATCAGTTTTAAAAGAACCAAAATTTGTTATAGAAATTAAAAAAGAAGGAAGTGATTACGATGATGAAAGAAATGAATAATGTTAGAGAACTCTTTCCAAAGGGAAGCCTGAGATTTATTGCAGGTCCATGTGCCGTGGAAAGTAGAGACCAGATGATGGAAACGGCTAAATTCCTGTCCACACTTGGTGTTAAGATACTGCGAGGAGGGGCGTTCAAGCCCAGAACTTCTCCAGATTCATTCCAGGGACTTGCTGAAACAGGATTGAAACTCATGAGGGATGCAGCAGATAAATACAATATGCTTGTGGTCACTGAGGTAATGGGAAACGATGAACTGGAACTTGTCAGTGATTATGCAGATATACTGCAGATAGGGAGCAGAAACTGTCAGAATTTTTCTCTTTTGAAGGATGTGGCAAAACAGCCAAAACCAGTGCTTCTGAAAAGAGGATTTGGAAACACAGTTGAAGAATTTTATCAGGCTTCAAGATATCTAAGTGCTGGTGGAAATGAAGATATAATTCTCGTTGAGAGGGGAATCAGGACATTCGAGAATTCTACAAGATTCACCCTGGATATTTCAGCTATTCCAGTACTCAGGAAAAAGGTGAAATTCCCCATAGTGGTTGATCCAAGCCATCCAGCAGGAAGAAGAGAATATGTTGAGCCACTTGCCCTGGCAGCAGTAGCAGCCGGAGCAGATGGACTGATGGTTGAAACTCATCCTAGACCTGAAGAGGCAATGAGTGATAAGGAGCAGCAACTCAACTTCAGGGAATTTTCCACACTGTATGAAAAGGCAATGAAAATTAAGGCTCTGAATCTATGAACTTCTTCATTAGAACGTATGACAGAGCATTGGCAAATTTTTTTCATACTAGAAATATCATTACTTCAAAAATACAGTTAACTACTGATATGTACCTGTAAACTATTAGAAAATCATCATGGATTTTTTCTCGTGAGGTAATCTCTCACTGTTTTTTTCATGGCTCTTCTCAAGGTTTCTGATAGGGATGATGTAGAAACACCCAGTACCTTAGCAATCTCCGTTAGTGATGAGGCCCTGTCATTCTCAAAATAGCCAAGATCATAGCACATCTTAAGCACACTCAATTCTCTTTCAGACATCTCATTTCTCTGCTCGTCAGGTTCTTCAACTATTTTCGGGTTTAACTGATCTGCTTCAAGCTGTTTCACTAACTTTTTTAATGAAACTCTGTTCTCAACCAGGATTCTGAAGAGTATTTTTCTGGAATCTACCGATTTACTTGAAACCATTACCGCCTCACTCAGGGCGAGTGCCCTGCATGCAGAACAGCTTTTTCCATATATCCACAACTTTCCGGGGCCAGTTTTTGCAACTTTTTTGGAAAGAGAGTTGATTATTTTCATATCTTCATCGGTGAATGTATCCTTCTCAACAAGATGCAGGGTTTCATCGACTTCTATCTTGAGTCTTGTTACCGATTTAACCCCCTTCATTTTCATTATTGCCTGAGTAATCTTGCAGTCATCCCGTTCAAGCTCGATAACTGCTTCGATTGGATATTTTTCCGTCATTCAGATCATAATAAAACTAAGGTTATTTATTCTTATCAATGTTTATTCGTGTATTTCTAAATAGTTTTTCATAATGAATCATTAGTTTTCTTATTATACCATAATACACTTTTAAATCCATGAACTCTCAAAAGATGGACATTTTAAAGAGACCAAAGACCAAGATTGTTGCTACATATGGTCCTGCATGTTCTGAAGAAAATATTATGGAACACATGATAGAATACGGGGTGACATGTTTCAGACTCAACACAGCTCACAGTACTAAGGAGGAACTTCAGACTCTGGTAAATTTCAGGGATAAAATAGCCAGAGAAAGAAAAATGTATGTGAGTATAATGGTTGATCTAAAGGGCCCTGAATTGAGGGCTCTGCTGAACGGTGACACATTAGCAATTTTGTCAGGGAAGGAATACACTCTGGGGCAGCAGGAGGAAAAAGCTGATATCCACATAGCTGTTGACGATGTTGTTAAATCACTGAAGAAAGGTGATGAAGTTCTGTTCATGGACGGAAAGATACGAACGACTGTCATTCAGGAGGGTAATAGAATATGTAAATTGAGTTCATCTGTTGACGGCATATTGAAAAATAATGGAAGGATGAACATTCCTGGAAGGTACATTCCCATGGGTATTTTACAGGAAAGGGACAGAGAATATCTGAAAATGTCAGTGGAGAAAAACGTTGAATACATTGCGCTTTCATTCGTCCAGAATCGCAATGAAATAGACATGGTTCACGACATGATTGGGAAGATGGGCGGAAATATCCACCTTGTGGCAAAAATTGAAACAAAACAGGCCATGGATAATATTGAAGGTATAGTAAAGGCAACAGATGCCATAATGGTGGCAAGGGGTGACCTTGGTGTAGAGATGCCTGTCCATGAGGTAACAGTAAGCCAGAAGTACATAATGCAAAAAGCCCATTCAAACGGTATTCCCATAATAGTGGCAACACAGATGCTCGAAAGCATGGTTTCCAGTGAATCACCAACCAGGGCAGAAATATCAGATGTAACAAATGCCATACTTGATAATACTGATGCCCTGATGCTATCAGAGGAGACTGCAATAGGTTCTTTCCCACTTGAAGCTGTGAAAGTGTTGAGGGACACTTCACTTTATGTGGAATCATTCTACCATAACTTTGAAGAACCAAGTGAATTCACTGGAAGCAGGGTTACCTTTTCAGTAGCAAAGTCCACGAAGATTCTTTCTGATCAGATAAACGCACATCACATTGTGGCATGCACAAGGGGTGGAAACACGGCCAGAATGGTATCATCAATGAGACCATCCTCTAGAATATTATCAGTAACACCGTCAAGATTAGTGGCATCCAGAACCAATCTCTATCGGGGTGTGTTTCCATATGTCATTGAAAACTTCAAGGAGGATATCTCTGTAAAGGATGTTCTAAATGCACTGGTAGGGGATGGAATGATCCTTAAAGGAGAAAGAATAGTTGTAACATCTGGTCACCCTGATCACCTATTTGCAGGCACTGCACAGGTCAGCGTTCTCACAGCAGGAACACTTGTTGCCAGGGGATATGCACTGGGAAAGAACATATCCGGAAAAATTAACAGTGGGAAAGGAAGTATTTACATGGGAAACTGTGAAAAAATTTCTGATGATAAATTTGATTACAGCTTTTATGAAGCCTTCATAATAACAGGCAATCCAATAAGATCAGTAATTCAAAAAATTGAAAAAGCAGGAAAAACATGCATATACAGTACAATAGTATTGAATGACGTCAAAGACGGAGATGATGTGTTCATTGATTCCGATATTGGTTTTGTCTATGCATGAAATTATTTCAAAAGCTTAATTTTTACAGAATACCTTTAAATAATATCTGAAATTACGTATAACTTATTCCGGTGATACCATGGAAAATGGAGACTTTGTAAAAATTAAATTTGAAATGAGAGTCGGGTCAGATAAACAACTTGTTGCAACGAGCGATGAAGCACTAGCAAAAGAAAATAATATTTATGATCCGGATCAAAAGTATGGAGAGGGAGTTCTTGTAGTTGGATCTGAAGATTTGTTTAAGGAAATAAATGACAGTCTTCTAAGTTCAAAGATAGGAGAAGAGCATGAAGTGGAGATAAAGGCAGAGAACGCCTATGGCATGAGGGATTCAAAGAATCTAAAAGTGCATACCATGTCAGAATTCAAGAGAAATAATATAGATCCTGTGCCGGGAGCAGAAGTAAGAATAAATAACAAGAGAGGTAGGATACTTTCAGTAAGCCCCGGAAGAGTTGTTGTTGATTACAATCACCCATGGGCAGGAAAGGATGTTTTCTACAAATATTCACTGGTTGAGAAACTGGATGGGAAGAAGGACATACTTAAAGGAATAATAGATCTCAACTTCTCAAGAGGATCAGATAAGTTTGTGATCGAAGAAAGAGAAAACGATCTGGAAATCACAGTTCCAGAAGACATGAAATTCAACATAGAGTGGTTTGATGCAAAGTACAGGGTAGTAGAAGCCACAAGAAAATATCTTAAGGATCTGGTTCTTTACATAACGGAAAAGTATGAACCAGTGAAGGAAGAAGTAAAGGAAGACGATAAACAGGAAATACCAGCTAAGGAAGAAACAGCAGACAAAGAAAACGAGAAAAACGTCAGTGCACAATGATACTGAACAGGGATCAGGTTTCCATCGTACTGGTGGAACCAGAGGTTCAGGGTAATATTGGTGCTGCTGCCAGATCTATGAAAAACACTTTTTTCAAAAATCTTATAGTTGTTGGAACATCATTTTTTGACGACGATGCCTTTGCAAGGGCAAAAGAAGCATCCGACATTCTTGGAAGCGCGGAATATTATTCTGATTTAAAGGAAGTAAGGGAAAACTTTGATGTTCTTGTTGGGACATCTGCAGTTTCATCCGAGAATATGAGAGATTACAGAAGAATACCAATGAAACCATCTGTATTCTGGTCAGATCATTACAGGAACGAGAAGAAGACAGGAATTGTAATTGGAAGGGAGGGGGACGGCCTGAAAAATTCTGAACTGGAGCTTTGTGACTTTTTCATTACCATACCTGGAAATCCCGATTATCCAGTTTATAATCTATCCCACGCACTTACGCTTATCCTTTATGAGTCAATGTTAAACGAGGAAGTTGACTACCCTGAGAAAGACAGAGCATCAAGGGAGGAGATTGAAATTTTGCTGGAAAATATCAATAAAATAATGGGCAAGGTTAATTTCCCCGCTCACAAGATACCTAATACAATGGTGATGTTCAGGCGTCTCATATCTAGATCAGATATGGCAAGGAGTGAATTCTATAGAATAATGGGTATAATGAGAAAAATAGAAATCGCATCAAGAGATATGAGAAACGAAAAAGATGGTTCTTCGTGAAAATCTTTATTAATTCTTGGGCATTCAGGTTTATATTCCGATGGTCAAAATGAGTATACAAGCAGAAAGAAAAACAAGTCCTAAAATTATGGAAACGGTTGAAACCCTTCTTAAATTGTCAAGGGAAAACCAGTCACCTTTATGGAGAGACATTGCAAAGAGGCTCTCTGAGACAAGGCAAAATTATGCAGATCTAAACGTGGGCAAGATATCTAAAATGTGCAAGGATGGAGACATAGTCGTTGTGCCAGGCAAGGTTCTTGGAAGCGGGTATATGGAGAAGAAATTAAAGATCTCAGCTCTAGATGTCAGTGAGAAAGCAATGAAGAAGATCAAGGACTCTGGGTCTGAATTTGTTTTCCTGGCTGATCTGGCAAAGGAAAATCCTGAACCCAAGAATTTAAAAATAATGAGGTAAGATAATGATATACGTAGATGCGGATAACGCAGTTTATGGCAGGCTTTCAACCATTCTGGCAAAAAAGCTGCTGGAAGGAGAATCAGTTACAATAGTGAATGCAGCAAAGGTAGCTGTGACGGGGGGAAGAGATGCAGTACTGGGGAAGTTCAGGAGCAGAAGGGATATAGGAAGTGTCAGGAAGGGACCTTATTATCCAAGAAATCCAAAGGCTATTCTCAAGAGGTCCATTGGTGATATGCTTCCAAAAGATAAGGCTAAGGGAAAAGAGGCACTGAAAAGATGCATTGTATACGATGGAGTACCACCCGAACTGAAGGATAAGCAATTCGAGAAATTCGAAAAGGCTCAGAACAACAGGGTAAGCGGTTTTGTGACCCTTACAGAAGTAGCAAAAATAATGGGAAAGGAGGTAAAGGTAATTGAGTGAAGAAATAGTTATAACAACTGGAAAAAGAAAAACAGCTACGGCGAGGGCATATACAAAGAGTGGAACTGGAAAATTCAGGATAAATGACTATCCAGTAGAACTATACCCAGTGGCGCTGCTTAGAGAAAAACTGATGGAACCAATAGCTCTTATAGGTGAAAGGTCAGGTTCAATCGATGTCGATATTTCAGTAAGTGGAGGAGGCTTAACAGGACAGGTAGATGCTGCAAGAACAGCTATGGCTAAAGGAATTGTAAAGTTCCTGAAGGACAACACAGTTGAGGAAATATACAGACAATATGACAGAACAATAATGGTTAATGATATTAGAAGAAAACTGCCAAAGAAGCCCATGGGAAGAGGGGCCAGAGCCAAAAGACAGAAGTCTTACAGGTGATCTGAATGATAATACCTGTAAGATGTTTCAGCTGTGGAAGAGTTATAGGTTCCGATTACAGAAGGTTCGAGGCTGAATTAAACCAGATAAGGGCAAGGAACAGAGAACCAACTCCAGATGAAATTTCTGCAATAATGGACAAACTAGGGCTTGAAAGATACTGTTGCAGAAGAATGGTTCTATCGCACATTGAACTTATAGACGAAATAATGCCTTTTTCATAAGGCATGTACTTTTTTGGGACCGTGGGGTAGCTTGGTATCCTACTAGCTTGGGGTGTTAGTGACTTGAGTTCAAATCTCAACGGTCCCATTACCAATACAGTTTAGATTCTATTTTCATTGGCATTTTCATGATTAGAGTTTATATACTAATGTGAGTCATTCCCGGATATACCGATATTTGAATAATATTTCATTGCCACTTATTCGAATCAACCCCACTCAGGAAACATATAAGGTCTACCCGAGTACGCAATGAGGGAGTATATCCTCTTCATTTTATTTTTGCTTGAGGAAGCAGCAACATCTAGGTGACTATAATATATATGGTTGCATGAGTGGTTAGTTAATCACTAACCTAGAAGGGCACCCAATGAAAACCTTATATTCCATTATTTACTTATTAAGGGAAGACAGTGGATGAGAGTAAAGTAAAGACTTTAGCCGGCTTTCTAAAATGGAATGGCTTAAGCCGAAAAGAGATAACTAAGGGGGATATATCTAACCGCATAAAAGCACAAAAACTCGTATATTTTGGCAGAGTCCTTGGAATACCATTGGATTATGATTTTGACCTATACGTTTATGGACCCTATTCTTCAGCGCTGTCTCATGACTATTTTGAAATGGGAGAAAGAGAGTGGGCAAGGGGGGAAATCGTGATCCCTGAAGGAATTTCTGCTATCCTTATTGCTCTCAAAGAAAAAGACGACTTTTTTTTGGAGATTGCAGCAACATTACATTCTATAAGAACTTCTAATCCAGATGCCTCTGAGGAGGATGTTATTAACGCAGTATCTAACATTAAATCCGAAAGACTTATGGAGAAAAAGGCTTCGATTGATTATGTCAAAAACACATTCAATGAAATAAAAAATCTGAGATTAATCTGAAGCGCAGCGCTTATTATGGCGAATCAAATAAAATCTATAGATGCTAACATACTCATTGATTATTTTCTGTTAGATAACATTGACAAAGACCAAAAAGAAGGAGTAAGGAAATTATTTCACCCTTCAAACTTAGGAGATGTGAAGATAAAGATTTTTGTTTATACGCTTGGAGAAGTTTTCAAAAGACTCTTAGTAGAGAGAGATGGGAACCATGTCCAACTGGATGATAAAAGGATACAGAAGCGTATTGAAGAAGTACAGGGCTTCATTAGCAAGGGTTTTATATCAATTATAAGGATGGAGGATGTTTCAAAAAATTTTTTTGCCCATTACCAGAAAATTTATGAACTTGACGGATTCATAGGAACAGGAGATAAGATGGCACTTGCGGCCTTCTGCGAAGACAGTGATTCTAAAATTTTTTACTCTCGTGATACAAAAGTATTAAAGAGCACTAAAGTCATTAGTTATATAACTTCAAATGCCGTAAAAAAGAAAATAGAAGAGTTGTAGTGGTTAAAGGTTCTAATTACTACTGAACACATATCAATTCATATTTAAGACGGGAGCCTTATAACTGCCTCGTCTCCACTGGGACATCTCTGCACGAGCTTCCATCTCTTATTGAGATACGTCTCCAGTTTCCCCTCAGGTATAGTCTTATGCTTATTGCCGTTATTAAGGATATCCGCTTTCTTATCGCTGAATATCTTTTTCAGCCTTTCCTGAAGGTGGTTCATCTCGAGAACCATGAGTTCATTCTTCTCTTTGTCTTACAGCTTGACCTTATAAAACATCTCGAATAACATTAGGCCATCCCTTTCATATCACTCGCTATGTTTGTCAGAAGACTGACGGCAACTTCTTCTTTCATGTCGTTTTCTTCAGTCTTGATAAACTTTAACGCCTTAGCATAGGAATGCCTCATATCTTCTATCATGTCATCGGGCAACCTTTCCTTATTCAGTGTGTACCTGCGTTCTATATCCCCAACATGCCACATGAAAAACTGCCGGCAATCCATAAGAATAAGGTCCTTCGATTCTGCAATGTGATATTTCATTGCGCAATGCGAATTTAGAGGGAGTGATTAGTGTTGAGCCCGCACTCAGCTTTAACTTTATCTTATACTAATAAACGTCTTGGAAAAAAAGACTATGATTTCCAAAAAACTACTCTCAGAATAGGAACTTTTCAGTCTGAGTATATTAATCAAAAATTAAATTAAACGTATTATTATATTACTTATCGATGCGTTCTTAAACATGGCAGATATCATAAGGAAATCGTTAGCTGAACTGGTTGGTACATACATCTTCGTGCTTTTTGGGCCAGGTAGTGTCGTGGCTTTCATTGCGGCCTTCAATCAAACACTAAATCCATCAACGCTGTTCTATCTTGCAGTCACATTTGGATTAGGGATTTCCATAGGTATTATGGCAGTTGCAAATATTTCAGGAGGCCATGTAAATCCTGCAGTCACCATAGCCATGTTTTTTGCTGGGCGCTTTCCAGGAAAATATGTATTTCAGTATATAATTGCTCAGTTGATAGGGGCTGTAATGGCATCTGCAACAGTCGGATTATTATTCGGCTATAACGTTGCAAACAGTGTTCAGTTTGGAGCAACAATACCGGGTATCAGAGGACCATGGGTCGCCTTTGCAGGGGAATTCATAATGACATTCTTTTTCCTGTGGACCATAATGGGAGTAACATCCAGAACTAATAATACGGCAATTATAGCAATTGTAATTGGAATATATGTTTCAATCATGATATTCATGCTGGCAACCATCAGTGGAGGTTCTATCAACCCAGCAAGATCATTCGGACCTGCAGTACTTTCAGGGATATTGTTAAAGGGACAGTATTATCAGTGGATATACTGGGTAGCACCAGTCCTGGGAGGAATACTGGGGGCTCTCTCATACAAGTTCATGTATAAGGAAAAGGGTAAAATTCACTACAGTCCGGATCAGCCTATTTCCAGCTGATAAGGTGGATAGAAGTGGGATAACTAAATTATATTTGAGACACATATATCATCTATTTTCTTTAAATATGAACATGATATGATCAGTTGCGTGGGTAAATACGGTCAGTGAAACATTCCTCAATTTGTACAGGTTCCTGAGATCAAATCTGAACAGGTATTACCTCTATGCTGAAACTTTGCTAATTGTTTTCATAATTCTTAGCTCTCTGGATATAGCAAATGGATATTTCCATTATATCAGCATTGATATAAACTTAAAGAATGTGAGTTTCGGTGCCTTTGAGCCTGTCTATAAACTTGGTTATCTCGGTATGTTTATTATAATAGCCTTTGGTCCACTACCAGATGACATTCTTGTACCATTCTACGGATATCTTGCATTTGTTGGCCTTTTCAATGTTTATGCTACGCTTTTTGTCTCTGTTCTGGCAATGCTCTTTGTCTCCCTGATTGAATATCTCAGTGGGAGATTTGCAGGAAGGGAACTTCTACTGAAAGCGCTATCAAAGATCAAGATAAGGGAAAAAGACATCAACAAGGCAGATGACTGGATAGCGACACATGGAACATTTTCAATTTTTATTTCAACATTTATCCCTTATGGAAAGGTTCTTTTTGCCCTTGGAGCAGGAATATTAAAAATGAAATTTTCCAACTTCACAATTTCCATAACCAGTGGATATCTAATCAGATTCATATTTCTTATTTACATAGGATATGGTAGTTTCAGGATTCTTACTTCCCTATTCTCCCCATTAGACAATATTTACTTTGTTTATCTTGACATTTTTTCTGTTCTATCCTTTGTAATAATCTACATGCAGAGAGGCACTTTGAGAAGAGAAAAGCAGAGTGCTATCCTCAAATAAAGTGATGAGTATAATTTAAATTAAAAAATGTGAGTTCTGAAATATGTAGTTACAGAGAGTATAAACTCCATTTTTATATTTTCTGCCAATGGGTAAAAGAGGAAAATGCGCTATGCAATATCTTTTTACCTGATTTCCTTCCTTCTGGGGAGCATGTACCACAGATGATCCAGCCATTTTAACTGCTCCTGAGTTAGGTCTTCCGCCTGAGTAGATTTCAGGCTACCATCCAGCTGTTCAGCCTTGCTAGCCCCTATAATTGCTGAGGTAATACCGGGTTGTTGGGTTACCCAGTGCACAGCGGTGCTAACCGGATCCAGATCCTGTTCTCTGCACCATTTAAGGTACTCTTCCACAGCATCAAATGTAGCGTTTTGCCAGTACCGTTCCTGATATAAATCACCAGCATTGTTTCCAAGGGCAAACCTTGTGCCACTCTCTGGCTTAGATCCTTTCCTGTAACGTCCTGTGAGCATTCCGCCAGCCAGTGGGTTGAAACTTATTATCCCTGCCCCCTCATCAAGAGCCATTGGAACTATATCGTCTTCAATCATTCTGAATAACAGATTATATCTCGGCTGAATACTAACCACCTTTGCGAAATTCCTTTTTTCGGCAATACCGTTTGCCTTTGCAACCTGCCAGGATCTCCAGTTTGAGACACCCACATATCTAATTTTTCCCTGATGAACAAGATCATCAAAGGCTCCCATCATCTCTTCGATGGGAGTCATGGGATCGAAATTATGAATCTGATACAGGTCAAGATAATCTGTGCCCAGTCGCTCAAGAGTTTTGTCAATCGCACTGATTATATGCTTTCTGCTCATTCCCATGTCATTAGGTCCTGGACCTGTTGGCATGAAGCATTTAGAGGCTATTACAAGTTCATCTCTTTTTCCCTTTATCCACTCACCAATAATTGATTCGGTCTTACCTGCGTCTTTAAAGTCCTTTCCCAGAGGATAA
>JAMDCG010000008.1 GCA_023489425.1 Thermoplasmatota archaeon | reverse complement strand
AATGAGGAGGATGACCTATGCGTATTGAATTGTGCAACACACTATAGAATTGAAGAGAATTAATATACTCGTTCATTCAAATCTTTGAATGAAACATGTTGATCTTCAACACTTGTGCCCTGATTACTTAGAAGGCAGATTGCCATCGAGCCTTTTGTTTCTCAAGCAAAACCAAGCTCTATTCCTCAGATATAATTGCCAAGTACGCATAAAACTTATTTGAATGTGGACTAAATAATAATTTGTCATATGCTTTTGACACTTTTTCATTTTATCGGACAATGAAGCTTTACTGTAGCTTCTTATACTATTACAATACCTTAACTATATCCTAAAAATAATTTCGATTTAAAGTTCTCTTTGAAATCCACTTTTTAACAGAAATTCAGAAACTATCATGTACCCTCTTCGTATGTAAAGGTCCCGTTCCTCTTTATTGAGAGGTTCCAAAAAATCTGCGTATAATACTGGTCCCTCTGATCTTTCATTCGAAAACTTTTCGCTTATTTTTTTCAGGGATTCCTCGATGTTCAATTCCTTTAAGAAAGGAGAAAATTTTCTTGCTACTTCATTCACACCTTCTCCATAATGGTCCAGCACAGAAACTATGTCATAAGCGTCTTTGTGCTTATAGCGGTCTCCCAGAGCCATACCCTTGCTACCAATGCATCCTACAACATCAAGCATTTTGAAGTTGATTTCTGTTACAGCACCGTTAGGCATTTCGCCTTTAATGGAGTGCCAGAAGTTATGCTCTAGACTTATTTCTGCTCCTACCATGGTGCGGGCCATCAAATCTGGTTGAATCTCTCTATGTCGATGCTTCTTCCCCTGACTATTTTCTTGAAGAGTCAAAAAATCTACAGTTATCTCTCTGAAAACGTTATCTTCCCCCTTGATACTCTTTTCGAAGGTGAACTTTTTGTTTCTTACCTGGTTCCAACCTGATTCTACAATTAACTCAACAATTGTTTGATACTGATGCTCTCCAACAAATTTGGGGTCTAAGACAAGATCTATGTCTATTGAACCAACGTGCCTAAAATTATCCGTTAGCGATTTGTGAGCTTCCAGTAACAAATATGGTACCCATCCTCCAACTAAAACAATTGCCTCCTTGTAAGGCCTAAGGGTTCGAATCAGTTCAATGAGTGCACGTTTAGATGTGCTAATTAATTGATCCTCAAATGCCGATGAGTAGCGCGTATTCAAGAGTTTTCCACCACCTTTATATTTTTCTCAAGAAGTCTTTCTGCCTGCTCCTGTCCACGGGCCGGATATGTGAATAAATCAACATAGAGTTGAATGTCACTAACCACATTTACACCCCTGATTTTCCTGGAGCCCATAAAAATGCCCTCGTCATAGGGATCAAAAATTCTTATGTTTGCTCCAGATGTCGTTGGCCTAAGGTCAAGGTTCTTAACCAGTTCATCTATATTTCCAGATGTGTAAATCCAAACATCGTTATACCTTACAAATGGCGATACCATTGAAGCTCCTGCCATTCCCGTTAAGGCATATATCAAACCCGTTTCATTACTCAATTTAACCACTTTTGATATTATTTCTTCTGGGGTTTTTGCGAAAGAGAAGAAAGCGGTTGATCTGCTCTTATCAACGGTCCAGTTTGATGCCCAATCCCTTAGGAGCTTTTTGGAATCTATGATACTGATACTTTTATCAGTTTTTCGTGCGATATATCCCTTGTCTTCAAGCTGATTTATAACAAAGTAGGCACCTGCTGGGCTAATTTTACAGAAATTAGCTAGTTCTGTAATCGTCCATCTTTTATTCGGTTCATCAAGGATTGCTCGAATAATGCGTGTAGCCTTTTTAGCAAATATTCCCCTGTTAGATCGACGCTCTGTCTCTCTTTCGGCGTTACTTATACGATCGACAAGAACTGAGTCAAATTTCAGATAAACATCCCCTATTAGATCAATATAGCCAATGTTTTCTGAAATTAGAATCTCCCTTGACTTCTCACTGACATAAGGTGCTGCAAACACAGGGTACATCGATTTATCTGTTCCAACCATCTTATTGAGTTTATAAATAGAACTTTGGACAATTCTTGGTTCCCCATTAGACTTAACTTCAATTAATAGGCTTTTTCTATTGTCCCCCGCCGTAACCTTTACCACTACATCAGCTCGATTGTGTCTATCTACGGGTACCTCTAAAGATACATTCTCTATATTCATGTTTGGGAGTAAAATGTGTAACTTCTTAGTGAGTTCATTTATGGTTTCTCGTTCACTCATAGAGACAAATTTACTAGAATACATACTTTTACCAATTGGTAAATACCTATATTCTATTTAAAGTCAATGCAGCCTGAGAAAAATCTCATAAAGATATATCCTTTCCACGTTAAGCAGTGGTATATGTACATATACCACTGCTTAACAAGGGAGAAACAAAATTGACTTGTTCATAGAAGGAAAGAAACGTAAAAATACTACTAACTAATTAGTAATATGACGGAGCGTGAATAGTTAATGTCGATTCGAATAATAAAAGTAAAAGGAAGAAAATATGCTCAAGAAGTTGAATATCGTTGGGATCCTTTGAAAAAAGTTGGCAGAACCATAGTATTGAGACATATAGGCCCACTGAATCGAGAGGATACTAAGAATGAATTTCTGTATATTAATAGCAAATATAAGAAAATTGGAAAGACAGTCGATCAGAAAAAACCACTTATAGACAAGCAAGCGGAATTAGTTCCATTGACACCTCCCTCAGACTTAATTACTGAAGTTCTAAGATTGATTGAAGACTCTGATGAAGCCAATGGAAGGAAGGAAGTATACAATCTGTACTTACAAACGTATCAGAAAAGTCCAAATAATCCTCAAGCTCTAAAAAAGCAAATTGGCTTTTCCCTAACTATTCTTGAAAGAAACGGAAAAATATCAAGATCGGGAAAGGGTGGACTCCATGATCCTTACAAATACTCTTCAAATGGATAATCATGAACTATTTATGAAACTTTTTAAATCTGATTTTTTTTAAAGAGTGGATAGATTTTTTTAAGGAATACAACTTTACTGTTCCTAGGTATCTGACATCCTCTCCATGCTAAAGCATCGAATGTTCCTGCTTCACAGACAGTGCCTTCTTCATGCGATCCGAAGGTCTTACTCCATCTCCCACCATCCTTTTAGATGGTTTATCAGGCTTAGATTTCCCACTGCCCATGGGTATACTCTCCTTATTAATCGTATCTGTATTATCATTTCGTTCGCAATTCATCTCCTCTCTAAAGATCTGAGATTTCTTGCTCAAAAGTTTGTAAAGGTGTTAGAACAATTTCCTATTCATTAAAAAGTATTTAACTGAAAAAAGCATTAATCAGGGATGGAAAATAAGAAGCAGAAAGATCGTTTCCTCGCACTAGGATCGCTGATCGTCCTGCTTGCAGGTCTTCTTATCGTGGTTTTTGTAGTAACACAAATATTGAAGGTAATACCATCTACCTATTCCAAGTTCATAGATGCGGCAATTATAGCAATAATTTCCTATGTAGTCGTTAGAATTGTGCTCACATACATAAGAAGGGTTCTTGGGAGGTTCATGGATGAATCAACACTGCACCCCATAGTATTCATGGTGAGAATGGTTGGCTATTTCATAATAGCACTGGCTGTAATTGCTTCTTTTGGCATCGATATTTCATCAATCATACTTGGAAGCACGTTCCTGGCTGCAGTTATAGGTCTTGCATCTCAGAGCGTCCTTGCCAATCAGTTCGCAGGACTGCTTCTTATAATTACCCGCCCATTCAAGATAGGAGATAGGGTATGGATTCACGCATGGCAGTTCAGCATATCCTTTGCAGTGGTAGCTCCAAAATATTTTTCAAGTGATTTCCTGTATAACAACGGATTTGTTGGGAAGGTAAGGGATATCAGCATAAATTATACAACACTGGTTACAGATGGTGGAGAGGTAGTCAAAATAGCAAATAATGTGCTGACGCAGGGAGCCTATAGAATCACTTCAAAGACTCCAGTTGTGCAGGTAAGATATGAAATCCCTAAATATTTGAAGTTTGAACTGGTAAAGGATGATATACTTAAAAATCTCAAACAGATGGATGAATTGAGAAACGAACCTTTTCTGGCAATTGATGAAACAACTCTCAATACATATGTAATACTCATTAAGGGAGAATTCAACACCGTTGACCCATCAATAATAAGAGGCAAGATACTTGAAATGCTCATTTCAACTGTTGAGAGGAAAAGACTCCCCAACAATTGATAAACATGATCATTTTCTTTGGGGCTCCCGTGAAAAGTCTATTATGATTATTTGTATTTCATTCCTCAATGAGTTTTACATTCAAAGATAGAATTTCAATTTCAATATTTGGTTCATCTCATGGCTCCGCATTAGGCTGCATTCTTGATGGTATACCTTCAGGTTTCAGGATAGATGAGAATAAGGTAAGTCTATGGATGTCAAGAAGGGCTCCCGGTCAGAGTTCACTTACAACGCAGAGAAAGGAGACAGATCAGGTGGAATTCATTTCAGGGATTAACAATTGTTACACGGACGGAGGTCCAATTACAATGCTCATTAGAAACAAAGACGTGATTGAAAGACATTATGATGAATTGAAGGAGAAGCCAAGACCGGGACACGGTGATCTAAGCCTGTTTCTCAAGTATGGACCATACAGGAACTATTCAGGTGGAGGTTTTCTTTCAGGAAGAATGACAGCACCCCTTGTTGCAGCTGGATCGGTCGCAATCCAGCTACTTGCAGAAAAAGATATCCAGATTTCATCCTACCTACAGAGTATGGGAGATATCAGAATAAAGGAAGACAGGTTCTATGATGATTCAGAAGTATATGACATGAAGTCACGGATACCTGACTCTGCATGCGATGAGGAAGCCGAAGGACTCATAAGACATTTGCAGTCTCAGGGGGACAGTACTGGAGGCATTGTAAAGACTGTTGTGAGAAATGTTCCAGCAGGGATGGGGGAACCATTTTTTGATTCGGTAGAATCTGTCGTATCACACCTGATGTTCTCGGTCCCCGGAGTTAAGGGGATTGAATTTGGTGAGGGGTTCAATCTTGGAAGAATGAATGGAAGCACCTCCAATGATTCGTTCCATATGATGAATGGTAAAGTAACGGCTCAATCAAATCACAACGGTGGAGTCCTTGGAGGTATAACCTATGGAAATGATATTGAGTTCAGAACTGTTTTCAAGGCCACGTCCTCCATAAGAAAAGAACAGGAAACTGTGGATATAAAAAACTGGGAAAATACCACCATAAGAGTTCAGGGAAGGCATGATCCATGCATTGCAATACGTGCAGTCCCGGTTGTTAAGTGTGTAACTGCGCTTTCCCTGCTTGACCTCTATCTCAGGAGGCAGTCATCTTATAAAGGGAATTTTATAAACGAATCCAGTTATGGAAAGGATGAATGGAATTAAAAATGTGAGTGAAACGCTGAAAGCCGCGTAATATTTAGCCTTGCTCAGAGATGCAAAGACCGTATTCATGAGAGTTCTATAGGAATCTTCACTGCCCATTTTCACATTTACTTCCACGTGCCCGTATATGAATGATACATCCTGAATGTGATCAATTGCATCCTTTATGGCCCCTATAGCCTCGTTCCTGATCGTTTCAATGTCATCCTTCTCACCCAGAGGATTCATGTCCAGTGATCCCTGGTTAACAATGTGATTGTCCGTTGTATATATGGCAACATAATCAACCATATTCTTTGCAACCTGTCGTATTTCCTTCATCAGGCTTCCCGTTATATTATTTGAATCGGTAAGGATAATCGCGTTCTTCTGGTCACCATAGTCGAAAACTATTGCCTGTATCCCCATTTTTCCGATGGAATTCAAATTCATTGATCGCCTGGAGTAACCGGCTTTTCCTTTGTATCTATCATTCATTCTGGAAATAAGTCTTGAAGAAGATCTGAAGTATGGATTGGTATCTGTGATTTCCTTAGCTCCCTTCGAAAAATTATTCTGTGCGTCGAGAATGGAGAAATGAAGATTGAATTCCTTTTCTATATACTTCCATAATTTTTCCCCTTCCGTGAGAAGTATATCATCAAAATTTACCTTGTCAGGGTTTAGTGCGAGGAAACCAAAGTTCCCAAATTTCATTCCGTCAAGGATTATCCCGGAAGACTTTGCCGAGACAATTCTTGACATTGTTTTTGACTGGGAAATGCCATTCCATGAATTTCTTATGGCATCTGCAATGGAATCTATGTCCTCGTCTCCTGAACAGTTATTATTGTTTGTTGTGCTGGTATGGAATACCATGAAATCTGAATTCAGATCCGTGAGTCTATCCTGCAACCTTCTCGGTAAGTCACTGGTTCCTATCAAGCCGAATGGTCCTGGATGTATATAGGGAAATACCATGGTTACAACATTTTCCTCCTTTTCATTCAATATCCTGATGAAGTTTACTGGAACTGTTCTCTGCTCTGAATACATCCTCTTGAAGAACCTGTCTCCCACATCATAATATTTCTTGCTTGTTGTACTGTATAGGAAGAATTTTATCAACTGTCTTGGTTCTTCATGGAACTCGTTTCTGAAAGTTGAAGTTGCCCTCGTAACAAAGAAGTAGGAAAGATATGCTGATATTAAGCTGTACAGGATGGCTTCAGCCATTACTGTATAATCCACG
The DNA here is from genome assembly GCA_023489425.1 of Thermoplasmatota archaeon. The sequence goes on along the minus strand of JAMDCG010000008.1, from coordinate 44,270 downwards.
TAGAAAAGGAAAAGTGGTATGAATGACAGTGTGAGACTTAGGGAGTTGAGATAGTTTATCCGGTCATTATCAGACAGGTATACGTAAAACACCAGAAATCTGAAAAAAGAGGCAAAAGAAAGAGAAATAGCAATATTCTGTGTGCTGAAGAATGGGAAGACCAGATCAAGCAGGATATATATTATGAAGAACATGAAGAATGTGAGAACGAAGAGGAATAGATTTTTCTTTAGATTAAGATGAGACTTGAAATATCTTGAAAATATCTGATCTATTGTTATGGTTATAGCGGCAGTAACAGGGATCATGAAGAATGACATTAAAAGGCTTCTTGAATTCAATAATTCCAGCGCAAAGAGGATGAGAAGGACTGTTAACAATAACCAGAAAGGTGGTGATCTCCTGACGTATTTAGAAAGGTCTGCGAAAGTTTTCTCCATTTAACCCACGGCTATTGGAATTAGACATTTAAACTGTATTGTTAAAGCACCGGAATCATTCTGAACCGCTCATAACCTACTATTACCTTCACGTACTTCCCAAAGAAATCAGGCGGTATTCCATCTATGTCAAACCTGAGCCCTTTGGTGGTTGATAACTTGTTCTCTGATGAGACTATAATAATATTCTTTTTTCCCGCTCTCTTGATTGCTCTCGCATCAATCTGCCTGTTTCCGCGACCTAGAAAAAAACCGCTCCCTGCGTAATGAGATACGATTATCTTCAGTTCAGCATCATCCTTTACAAATTTATCTAAATCTTCGGGAAAATAGTTGCTTTTTATGAGTTTCTTATCCTTTACAAGATCTACTGAAAACATTGATGTGCTCATTCCAAGGTTCTCCATTATTCTTTTACAGGTTGTGCCCGTTCCTATCAGGTAATAGGAAGAATCCATGGTATCTTCAATGTATTCTGTAATGCTGTCTTCTGTCCATTCGTAGGATACTATCTTTGGATCGTGATAATGATCTTCTGATGATATGGACTTAACAGTTCCAATCCTCTTTATCAGGAGTTTTCCCTCCGTCATTTTATCCTCGTCTGCATCTTCTATGAGCGAATCTACTATGACTGCATTACCAGAATCAAACTGATCGAGAAGTTCTGCTGCTTCCTCTGGGTCCTTTGCAAAAATTGAACTGTACATCTTCATTCCTGCCGGAATTCCAAGAACAGGAATTTGAGGGTTTACTGAAAGTATGTCTCCAGCGGTTCCATCCCCTCCTGCGAAAAGAATTATATCACATCTTTTCTCTGCTTCACGAACAAAATTAATGGTATCCTGGCGATCGGTAACTTCCTTTGGGTTGTATATTACTTCCACGTTGTCAAATCCTGAAGTCAATAATGCATCCTCGCCCATTTTCCCGGATGCAGTCAGGAAAACATAATACCGGTTAAGATTATCCAGGAATCTCATTGCCCTGGATGTGGAATAACTCTGGTCTGAATCTGCATCAAGCCTATCAGAACCATTTGTCCTGTAAAAAAGACCTTCCCCTGCCCGCGGATTTATCATGAAACCTATCTTCATCTGTTCACTTCTCCATTGTCAGCATATTACCATAATCGGTACTATTGTAAACAGCAAAATAAATGTTTGATTGTGGCAGATACTTTGAATATATCCTGATCATCAAGAAACTTGGCCCGTTCTGGGTTGGCTTCTGGATCTGGTAAGTGCCAAAGCTATAAGAACCGTTTTGTTCCAGTGGCACGGAATTTGAAAACTTTGTTGTGTTGCTCACAAGTATATCGTAGTGCCAGTTTTCTGGCGCACCGATCAGGAAATTTTCTGATACATTCTCATTAATGGTGTTGTACATAGTTACATTTTCTAGAAATCCTGTTTCATTGTTTAGCTGCGCTGGCAGATATTTCATCTGTATGTTTTCCGTTGGATCAATTTTAAAAAAAATGAGGGATATGGATCTATCAGAACTCCCAACATAGATCTTCAGATCAACACGGTTCAACCCGGCAGACGCTCCTGTTGTATTTATTCCTATATTGAATGTGTTCATTGCTCCAGGTTTTATGAGGGTGTTGTTTGTTGAAATTGAAATCCCCATTGCAGGTGATACTGAAAAACCTGGATTAATGCTATTCTGGCCATAATTTGAGATCATGACATCATAATAACTCATGGAGTGCGACCCATTCAATGAAACATCCCACTGTCCATTGTAGAAGACTTCCATCTCTGGGCTGGATAGATGAAGTGGATATGGAGTAAGACCTATTACTGCGAGGACCATTGTTATCCCTATGGCCACAAATGCCTTCTTGCTCGCCCTCAAATAATTAGTGTCCACCGGCTCAATCGTTCCCATGCCAAGAAATGCAAGGAACAGAGGAAGAATCAGCCAGGCAAGATATGTGAATGAAATAAAAATCATTATTGTTATGAAAATATATGAAACATTCTTTCTGAAAGACCTGTTAAATCCAGATAATATCATCCCACCATCCATAAGCCCAATGGGAAACGCGTTAAAAGAGGTGAAAATTAACCCTGACCAGCCTGCGAGACTGATAGGGTCGAGAAATCCTGAATTTGGGATGAGATGTCCTGTGAACATCTGAATGAGGAGTGGTATATTTATCACGCTTGTTGTTCCATTTGTAACATAACTCGCACCAGTATACAGGGACAATCCGAGATATCCTACGGTCAGAAAAATAGTTGAAACGATGAACCCCATGACAAGAGAAAAGAATCCTGCCAGAATTTCATCATCGGAGTTCATATATGGTTCATCAGGAGCGTTTATTACCCCCATTGTACCCATCAGGAATGGATTTGGAACAAAAAGAGGTATTGAATATTTTTGCTTCCTGCCCCTCATAATGAGATATTTCGGTAATTCCCTCATTATGAGTATGAATACTACTGGCAGAACGAAGTAAAGTATACTCAGTGAGAAGATCGAGATCAGGCTCATCCCAGAATAGTAACTTGCGGAATATGAATAACCTGCATAGATTATGGATAGAATGGTTAGTATTATCAGCAGGAATTTCAAGTATGCCCTATTTCTGTTATTTACTTTCCTGAAAGAAATGATCTCGCCTTTGCCGTTTGTATATGAATAAAACCCCTTTTCCTTCAGGGCATTGTATAGTTGCTCGAATTTTTCACTGCTGTACTCACTTTCTGGTATTTTAAAAGTCAGGATGTTGTTGTCTCTCTCAACCTTTAGGATTGTGAAAAAAGACGAGAATATTCTTATTTCATCTTCGTCCTGATTTCTGGTGCCGGCCATATATGTATTCGTTATGCTAAATTTAGTTTATTAAATTTTCACTTTTAAGCTGGTCTTGATTGATTGGGATTACCTGGCCCTTACCATCCCATTCTATTCTTGATATGCAGTTCACCAGTTTTTGAAGTTCTTCCCTGTTCCTGCCCACAATGGTCTTTTTTCCTTTTGTGGAGAGGATGAAAGTACCTGATTTACCCAGAGCCATTGGGACTGCCAGCTTCAAAAGTTCTTCTCTTTCCAGATTTACTATCCAGACAGTGGTGTCGCATAAGATCAACTTCTTTCCCACATCAAAGAGATGTGCCAGTATCTCCTTATTCACAATAGTTACCTCATCCCTTAAGTGGATGAGTTCTTCTATGCTCTTCTCAACTTTTTGAACCGTGTCTTCTGTTGATCTTACTATATTTTTAATCTGGTTCATGTCCGATTCAACACTTTCAACATAGTTGAGTGCTGCATTACCCGCAGCAAATGTAAATCTATATATCCCCTCCTGAATGCTTTCCACCTTGAGAATCTTCAAAAATCCTATCTCTGCTGTACTGGAGAGATGAGTTCCGCCACACCCCTCCACATCAACTCCCTCTATCTCTACCACTCTAAGCTTCCTGGATAATGGAACGCCTCCTTCAAAAAGCCTGAACCCGTAGGTATCAATTGCCCTGTTCCAGTCCATGAATCTTGAAGTTACTTTCCTGTTTTCTGTAATTCTTGAAAGACATTCATGCTCTATACGTCTGATAGTTTCTTCTGTGATCTTGCCGTTGTAGGTAATATCAATTCTTGATGATTCCACACCTTTCTGGGCTCCTGCCTGCCAAACCTGATCCCCCAATAGTTTTCTTAGTGTGCCAAGCAATAGATGGGTTGATGTATGATGAACCATAAGCTGTCTCCTCCTTGCTACATCAACATATCCTTTTACCCTTGTCCCTTTTTCGATATGACCCACTATTCTGTGAACAACTGCATTCCCTTCCCTATATACATCTACCACGCTGTATTTTTTTGAACCTACTTGGAAATATCCAGTATCAAATGGCTGACCACCTCCCGTTGGGTAAAAGGCAGTCTGGTTGGTTACCAGAAGATCGTCTGAGGATTCAAGGACAATGGATGTGAATTCAAGCATGTTTGGATCGTCATAATAAAGTGGTCTTGTTTCGAGGCCCTTGAATATGGAAACTCCATCCTTTTCCCCGATTCTTTCTTCCTTTCTTGAATGCATCTCTACGATTCTTGCATGAAAATCAGCTGGGACAACCAGTTCCTTTCCCTGTTCCTTCATTATCTGTGAAACAAAATCTGGAACGAGACCATAGGAATCGTAAAGCATTTCCAGATCGCTGAATTCCATTGTTCCCTTTTTCTTGAGGATCCTCCTTACTACTTCAGTTCCTTTTTCCAGTGATTTTTCATACTTATCCCTCTCTTCATCAATTATTTCCTGAAGAAATTTCTCTGGAAAATCATCAACAATACCTTTCATGTTTGAAGCCTGGAGCTTTATTATTTCCATCAGGGTACCCTTGAAATGAAGATGATCCATTGCCCTGAAGGACCTCCTGAGAAGTAGCCTGAAAAGATAGCCAACCTTTACATTACTTGGTATGACATAATCTCTGGAAAGAAGTATTATTGATCTTGCATGGTCGCCAAGGACATATGCCTGCCTGATTTTCTCAACATGATCCCAGTTGATTGCCAGATCATCCCTAACAACTTTCCTCACCTCTTTCTCTATTTCCGATGGCAACCTATCCGGATCTGAGGAATATATCTGGGTTATTGCTCCCATTTCTGAGATATTTTCAAGTTCGACTCCCGATTCTCTGAGGATATGAGAAATTACGCTACCATATGTTGAATCATATACAGTTGGTGAACCTTGGGTAACCCAGCTGATTCTTTCAAGCCCGTATCCAGTATCAACAATGTTCATTTCCATCCGGGAATATTTTGATCCTTCAATCTCTATGTTACCTTCCGGGTCTTCCCTTAAATCCATGAACACCAGTGTACCCACTTCAAGACCCCTGACGAAAACTTCCAGAGCATCTCCTGCATTTCCTCCTCCTGACCAAGGCTTCTCCTTGTATGAAATTTCTCCTCTTTCTATTCCCACTACTTCAGAAAAGAATCCATCACATCTGGAAACAGTTCCTTCCTTCCAGTAATGGCTTTCCCTGCTATTGTTGAAACTATCATGACATAGCATCTCAAAGCACGTTAAATGCCTCCCGGAAACTCCAACCAGATCCAGATCATTCATCCTTATTGATGGCTGTGACATAACAAGTGGATTGCCAGGGGGCGGAACAAGCCCTGAAGTAACATGAGGCTGGAAATCATAAATTGAAGCATTGACAAGGAGAACGTCATCCCTCCATCTTGGTACCACAGGGTATGGTTTTATGTATTTGTGATCTTTTGAGAAATATCTAATGAATTCTGTCCTGACCTGATCAGGAGATAATGGTCCCTTACCCGCGGGATTTCCAATAAACCCATAAGAGTCACAGGGAGGATCTCCACACGTCATCCTACCAGGGTTCTGTGTCCAGAAAAAGTTTTTGCATGATATGCACTGTTTCCTCTGAAACCCATTTTCCTTGAAAAATTCCAGTTGGAATGGGCCATTGCTTTCTTCCTCGGTATCCATAATCCCCCTATTCTATCCTTATCTTAAATTATTCTCATATTTTTCTCCCTCAATGGAGGAATCTTAAAAATTTATATAACTCAGGGCAACAATTGCCATTTTTTCATAAATGTCAAAAGAATGAGTTCTCTATATCCCTGGAAAATCATTTTAAAAAAAATGCCTTGACAAACTTATTTAACATTTTCTAGAAACAACAGAAAATGTCCTTTGTGATAATTCGAAATATCTGTTATGGAAATTATGTGAATTCCTCCTCTCTTTTTCAATAGCCCCACAACCTCGTTAAGAACTTCGGAAGGCTTCCTTGAGGAATCCACGGAAGTTGCTTTGAGGATGAAAATAGTATGTTGCCAGTGCTCGAAGCAGTCCAGATTATTAAAGAGAATTGATAGCTGATCACGCTGTGAAATATCCTGATATATTATCTCCGGATCCATTTCAATGAAGAATGAATACTTATCTGGATTCCTGGCATTTGAAAGGACGGGATAAATATTATTTCTTCTCTCTGCAAGCTTTAAAAGCCCTGAAAATGGCTCGGGGGAAAATTCTACGGCAAAAATGTGCCCATCAGGGGAAAGGTCTGATATATGGCTTACAGTAGTACCAAATGATGCACCAAGATAAAGGATATCAGAATCTTCCAGTATGGGCATACCAGAAAAACCATTATAAATGGCGGCAGAAAGCTTGCTCCTCTTTGGGTCCCAGAGCCTGTAATTTTCTCCGTTCATCCTTAATTGCTTTTCTCCGTAAACACTATCCTTGAAATTTGAAGCTGTATAAATTCTGCCCTTTATTATTCTTATATTCTGATTGATGAATTTCTTTGGAAACATTATGAAAGTTCACCGCATATTCCCTTAAACTCTTCATCATCAGATGTGACAAAAAATATTGAGTTTTCTCCAACTTCTATACGCTGCTTTATTCCGACCTCGATCACTTTCTTTTCCCTCAACTTGATGAACATGGTATCCCTATCCATTAGTTCATCCCATATACCAGGTTGCGGCTTGATGAGAACAGCAAGGTAGGGGGGCTCTTCACTAACAGTATATGCTTTTGCCTCAATGGAACTATCTGACTTTTTTGAGCTTGATACCTGTATGAACATAAAGGTACATGTATTAGTCGATTAAAAATTCTCTCACTGTGTGTGAGATGACATGTAATCGAGTGAAACAGAATTTAAACAATAAATGTATATAAGAAATTGAAATTATGAGCGATTAAGAGGATGTTCAATGGGAAACAAAGAAGATTGCAGTTCATGCGGTAAAGGTCTGATAGGTGAGGGCTATTCTATATTCGACTGCCCTAACTGTGGAGAAAACATTATAGGGAGATGCAGAAATTGCAGGGAGCACACTACGCCTTACACGTGTGAGAAATGTAACTTTACAGGTCCATGAGGTAATGAAGATGGCAGATGTGGCAATTACATTTTCAGTTTTACCAGAAGAGTCTGACTCTGATTTGAATGAGATGTCCGAGAAAATTAAAAGTTCCCTGAAAGATCAATGCAGAATATCCAACCTTGAGATCAAGGAAATCGCCTTCGGACTCAAGAAAATAAGCCTTGAAGTTGTCGTCAGGGATGATGAGGGGCAACAGGATAAGATCGAGGAGATCCTGAGAGGCATCAACGGTGTTGGGCAGGTAGATGCAGAAGATATGAGTCTAGTTTAGACATAAAAATGACCCAGCTATTTCTAGACTATTTTATTGAAGGAATTTTTTATTTTATCATTGCGCTTATTGTTATAATTTTTCTTGCACAACTGTATCTTTCACTTCCCAGAAGGTTTAAGAAGAAGTACTTAGGAAACCCAGAATTTAAAACGCTTGTAATAGTTCCATGCAGAGGCGTCGATTACTCTTTAGATGATGACCTTAAGTCCTTGAAAGAACAAAGTTATGAAAACTACAAGATCATAGCGGTCATTGATTCGGAAGATGACCCTTCAGCTGATCATATCAAACGCAATAAGATAGAATACGTTATAAACGAATGCCAATCAGGAGGAAGTGGAAAGGTAAAAGCCATAACAACCGCACTGAGGAAATTTAATGATTATGATGCTTTCGTAATTGTAGATTCTGATGTGCTTGCAGATAAAGACTGGCTTGTGAATCTACTACGTCCCCTGACCGATGAATCTTACGGTATATCAACAACATTCCCTTACTTTGAGGCAAAAAATGGCTTCTGGTCCAAGTTCAAGACAGCCTGGGGATTTGTGGGTGTGGGAATGATGCAGTCTGATATTACGGTATTCGGATGGGGCGGCTCCCTTGCATTCAGGAAAGGCCTGTTTGATGAAAAGAGTCTGGTCGATTTCTCTGAGGCAGTTTCTGACGACATGGCAATAACAGACCTATGTAAGGCAAAGGGAAAAAAGGTGGCATATGTTCCAGATAGCATAGCCACCGTCAATTCCCCGGACGATTGGCCCGTTTTCAGGGAATGGTCAATAAGACAGACATCTCTCTTACTGAGCAAAAGCAGGAATGCATACTATATAGGAATATTACTATACGGTTCATCAGCACTTCTTTTCATAGGGGCTATATTGCTTTCATTGCTTGTCTCAGGTTACTTCCTGGTCCTTTTCCTTCCCCTTGTACTGAATGAAATCAAGATGTTCAGAAGATTGCGAAGAAAGCAGGCTGTTTACATACTTGTACAGATTGTTCTTCCATTCTTCTATGTGTGGAATCTCCTTGTTGGTTCTAAAAACAGGGAAATAACATGGAGAGGAAACAGATACAGTCTATACAAGTGATAGAATTTTAAAATAGAACCAGCCCATAGGGTATTATGAGTGAAAACGCTACAAATAAGAGATTGTTTGGTACCAATGGTATAAGGGGAATTCCCAATGAGGATCTTACACCAGAATTCTGCATGATGATAGGTAAGGCTATAGGAACATTTTTCAATGGGAAAATAGTAATAGGTTCTGATAACAGGCTCTCTGGGGATATGATCATTAATGCAGTAAACTCCGGAATTTTATCCACAGGTTCAGAAACAGTTATGATTGGAGTTCTGCCAACACCAGCTATCCAGTATTATTGCAAGAAACATGGATTGCCTGGGGTGATGATAACCGCTTCTCACAACCCTCCACAGTTCAATGGAATTAAATGCATAGACAGCGATGGAACTGAGCTTGAGAGGACAAAGGAAGAGAAAATTGAAGAGATATATTACTCCAAAAAATTCAATGTGTCGAAATGGAATGATATAGCCAGAAGTTTCCATGATAATTCCGGGTTCGATTTATATGTCAATGGAGTTATGAGCATGATAAATGTTAAGAAGATCCGCGAAAAGAGGTTTAGAGTAGCTGTTGATACTGGTAATGGAGCTGCATATCTTACAACTCCGGAATTGCTTTCAAGACTGGGTGCAACAGTTGTTACTCTTAATGCCAACCCTGATGGCCTATTCACATCAAGGGAATCTGAACCAAAGCCAGCTAACCTGAAATATTTAATAGATCTTGTAAAGTCAGGAGGCTTTGATTTTGGGATTGCACATGATGGAGATGCTGATAGAGCCGTTTTCATTGATTCTGATGGAAACTTTATCGACGGAGATAAAACATTAACACTCTTCGTCAAATATTATATCAAGAAAGGAGAGAAAGTAGTAACACCGGTCAGCTCTTCAGATGCGCTTGAAGAAGTGTGCAGGACGGAAGGAGCAACAGTAATAAGGACAAGGGTTGGGGCACCCATAGTTTCCAGGACAATGATCCATGAAAAAGCGAGACTTGGTGGAGAGGAGAATGGAGGCATAATTTATGGTGATCATCAATATTGCAGGGATGGTGCCATGTCACTTGGGATAATCATGGACATAATGGCCAAAGAGAATAGTAACCTGAAAACCCTGATAGGGTCCCTTCCACAATTTTACATTACAAGAAAGACAATTCCTGCTAAATCTGACTTTAATTCTCTAATAGAAAGACTCAAGAATGAGTATAATGGATGGGAAGTGTCATTAATGGACGGAATTAAATTGAGGAATGGGCATGACTGGATACTTGCAAGACCATCAGGTACTGAGCCAATTATAAGACTCTTCACTCATTCTTCCAGCAAGGAAAGATCAGAGAAACTTTCGAATGATGTGGAAAATCTTGCAAAATCTTAATAAATTTTTTTATTTACTTTAAAAGCTATATGTTGTGAAGTAAAATGTTTGTTTAATTCGTGATTAAAGGTAAACTTACATTAATGTCTGGGTATCAAGCCCCATATTTTTCAAGCCTGTCTGTCAGTTGAAGAGCATAGTCCATTACATTCAGTCCTCTCAGTGAAAAACCAGTTTTGGAGCATGACTTTTCATTAAAGGCTTCACTTTCCCTCCTGTTTAATCCATCACTGTAAAACATGATTGGTACCGGGTCTCCAGTATGCTCACCATTGACTGAAGATGTTGAGTGATCTCCTGTCAGGATGAACAATGCCTTATCCCTAAGACCTACCAGGGGTTCCATTGCTTCATCTATTCTTTCCATTACCTCCTTCTTTAATAATGGATTCTTATCATGTGCAGCTACATCGGTTGCCTTAATATTTACCAGGATGAAGTCGTAATTTCCTATTTCTTCCGCTACAGCTTTTATTTTTCCCTTATAGTTTGTGTTTGTGCTTCCTGTGACTCCTTCAACATTAATCTCCTCCATCCCAATCATCTCAGCAAGTCCCTTGATCATTGGAATTCCAATAACATACCCGGCCTTCATCCCATATTTTCTCTCAAATGGTTCAAGCTTTGGTGCACTCCCGGCTCCCCGAATCAACAATTCATTTGCCGGCATTTTTCCATTACTAATCAGATCCAGATTGAAAGGATGTGAGTCAAGGATTGAACGCATCTTTTTCATGTAATTTTTCAGTATATATGAAGTCTTTCTGCCCTCTTCCTCGGAGAATTCTGGTTCGTGATATTCCTTGCCAGCTTCATGTGGGTCTGTATCCCTGACCTTGTCTGAAAGACCAGAACCTTTCATGAGTAATGCTGCCCTGTGCTCAACACCTGAGGCAACCTGGATGGTAACGTCATCTACCTTGAAAGAGATATCTTTGCTCAACTGCTCCGTGCTTTTATCTATACGGCCAGCTCTCCTGTCAGTTATGATTTTTCCCTCCCTCGTGGCATAGTTTGCCCTGAATGCAATATCTCCTGGTTCTACTTTCATACCTAGACCAAGAGCCTCAAATGGCCCCCTTCCAGTGTAATATTTCTCTGGATCATACCCCAGGATGGATAGATGAGATGTATCTGAACCACAGACAACTCCTTCTCTGAATGGATGCATGAGGCCACTTATGGAATTTCGCGCCATCCTGTTCATGTTTGGCATATATGCTGACTCCATTGGAGTCCTATTATGAAGAAGTGCGGATGGCCTGTCGCCAAGACCATCCATTATTATGAGTACTACAGGTTTCTTTTCGCTCACGTGCCCTCCTCCCATGATTCACTGTACCTGATCTGTTCTTCTGTTGATTCATCGATTTTGATTCCAAGGCTTTCCAGCCTGATTTTTGCAACATCCTGATCCACTTCAAATGGGACGGGGTAAACTTTGTTCTCCAGATCCTTGTGATTTTTGAGGAGATGTTCTGCTGTCAGAGCCTGGATAGCAAAACTCATGTCCATAATTTCAACTGGATGCCCCTGGCCAGCTGCCAGATTTACCAGCCTTCCATCAGCTATAACATAGATCTTTTTTCCATTCTGCAGTGTGTATCCCTTTACATAATCCCTTACCTGCTCACTCTGCTTGCTCATCTTCTCCAGCTTATCAAGATCAATCTCATTGTTGAAATGACCTGCATTAGATAGTATTATACCATCCTTCGCGTCTTTAAGCGAATCAAAATCAACAACTGACTTTACCCCGGTCACTGTTACAACCATGTCAGAAACTTTAAGTGCATCCTTGATGGGCATAACATCATATCCTTCCATTGTTGCTTCGTTGGCCTTTACCGGATCCACTTCTGTTACTACAACCCTTGCACCCATGCCCTTCATTCTCAGTGCAACTCCTTTACCACAGAAACCGAATCCAACAACTGATACCCTCTTTCCAGCAATAAGTATGTTTGTCGCATTCATTATACCATCAAGGGCACTCTGACCTGTTCCATATCTGTTATCGAACAGATGCTTCATTGGTGCATCATTAACATCGAACATTGGGAATTTAAGATCTCCCTTCTTCTCCATGTTCCTTAGTCTGTTCACGCCGGTAGTTGTTTCTTCGTTACCGCCAATAACACCATCTCTCATTTCGGATCTGCTCGTGTGCAACAGCTTCACAAGGTCTCCGCCATCATCCACAACTATCTGTGGTTTACTGTCTATTACCTTGTTCAGATATTCGTAGTATTCTTCTTCAGTTTCGCCCTTTCTTGCAAAAACCTTCATCCCATAATCTTCCTTCAGTGATTTCACAACAGCATCATCTGTACTCAGGGGATTGCATGACGACATCGTTACATCTGCTCCCCCTTCCTGCATCAGTAATGCAAGAATTCCTGTCTTGGCCTCAACGTGCAGTGCCATGCCGATTCTTACTCCTTTGAACGGCTTTTCCCTGATCATTCTTTCCCTTATACTATTTACAACAGGCATGTGTGTTCTGGCCCAGTCCAGCCTCATATATCCACTACTTTTCATTTCGTTTCCCTCTTAAATTTTGATGGGTCAATCTTAAGCAGCAACCCACCTTTCATAATCCTCACATCGAGTATAACATTTCTTATTTCCCTATTTGTGGTTGGAGAAAGTATTCCACCTTCTTCAAGAAATAGGTCCCCTATAAACATGTACATTTCATCCACAAGTCCTCTGTTTAAAAATGACTCAGCTGTTACTTTTCCACCTTCTACGAGCATTGAACTAATACCCATTTCATAGATTATTTCCAGTGATTTTTCAAGACTGAACGGCTTTCCACAGTATACATATTCTATATTATCATCAATTTTCTTATTTTTTTCTGAATTGAGTATAACGGTTCTCCTCTTTCCATCCATTACCCTGTAATTTTGAGTAAGACTGCAATGTGGATCAATTATGAGCCTTCGTGAGTTTTCATTCTGAGGAGCAATCAGTGAGGGATTATCCTTTATGACTGTTCTATAACCAACCAGAATTCCGTCCGATTTATTCCTCAGGGTTTGCACCCTTATGTTGTCCTCTTCCGATGATATGTATGCCCTCTCTCCGGAAATCTTTGAAATGTAGCCGTTTATGCTCTGTGCCATGTTCAATATGATATGAGGTCTGTTCAATGGATCCTTATATCCTTTCATCCTATTCTTTTTTTACTTTAAGTTGCGTTGAAAATTTTTTTTCTTCCAACGATCAGATTACTAGGTAATAGTAAACGATCAGAGCTGGAGGAAATATTGCTTAAAATTAAATGATCATATAGTTACTTAAAATCACCCCTCCCTATTTATTCAAAGCAGCATTAGATGATGCCAAAACAGGATTAACTTTTCCAGTAGATATTTATAATTTACTTACTTATAACAATTATGACATCCATAATTGGTTCAATTGACAATGCGGCTATTTTGAATACTCAGTATTACCTTATTTTTACTGAAAGTGAGGTTCTCCAGTTTGAGATGATGAGTGGGAAAGAGAGGAGGAGAGATCTTTATACTACCCAGATGTCTAATAGTTTGCGTATGGTTCCAGTTGCTGGTGAAATAACCACATATAATGTTACAAAGGAGGAGTTGATAAAACTTGTGGATGACAATATCTCCAGAGGGAAAGAAATCGAACAGAATATAGAGAATATTCTCAAGGAACAACCTCCTAAATTTGTATCTTTACCCTATGGTGACATTCATAGAGTGGAACTATCCAATGGAACACCTTTTACGCTACCCCACCTCATAATGGATTTGAAACTAAAGAAACTTAAATTCCATCTAGTAAGGAAATGCTATGAAGGCAGAGGAAAATTACCTGATGAAGTCTTCAACTCATATGAAAGTACTCTAAAAGAGGCCTTTGGAGACATTGTTAGCGTAAAAGAATGATGTGAATTATAATCTTTAATCATTATTAAACTTATTTTTTTATAGATTTGCATTTTTTGTGTGCCTGTTGAATTGGAAGTGTCATTTTTGTTCCCTTTCGTTCCGTGGATTTGATGACGTGATCGATCGCGTTCCAGAAATTGTTCCTGATGAAATGAATCGAATGTCTGGACAGGATGGCATGAAAATAAATAACCTGGCCATTTATCAAGTTCTTTGTGGTTGTCCCTATTGGGCATCACCGATCAAATTGGCACTTTTTCATATATCACACTTCCTGGCAGTGCCTCCTGCCATGGCAATACATATAGTGTTTTAAGTGCACCATTTTCCAGTTCAACAAGTTTGTATTGATTGTAAGGGGATATACTGGTCTGAAATATATTTGAGTTGTATGAATCGCCTATGTAGTTAACTATGTATATTACTTTAGATAGGAGAGACGTGTTTAGATCATAAAGATACAGCTTACCAGAAAGGTTTTCAATTGCAGACACGCCTTGTGCCCCGTTAGAACAATTAAATGAGCCTTCAAATGTTGTAACATCATGAGTATCTATCGTGAATCTTGTATAGAGATTTTTATTCACGAATATTTCTAAAGAGAACCTTATGGGTATTGAGTTTTCTGGGTTGATGTTATTACTGTGAATTGTAGAGCCAGAAAAACTAAGACATAATGTAAAAGAACCGTTATTTTCTTTGCTTAATGCAATTGTGGAAGAGATGGATTCACATTTACTGGTAAGAGATTCAAGAAAAGCTACTTTTGTTTCGAGTTCAACTGGTGAAATACTGACAGGAACACCGATCTCGTTTGGGGCGCATAATTGAACTCCTATATCCGATTTTGGTGAGGAATTTCCTTCTATGTACATAGTAGTGGATAACTGAGAATTACCATAATTAGAGCTTAAGATGCCATTTACACTGGTATTTAAGTAATTATGTCTTTACTCATTAGTGCATGTCGCATTCATGATTATGTGGTTAAATGTGAAGTATGGCATAAATCCAAGTTTCTTGGAGTAGTTTATATTGACCTTTGATGAACAGTCGTAATTCGAAATTGTCCTATGCGAACTTCGTACAATAATAATTGGTACTGCTATTATTATAATCGCAACAATTAATGCTGCTATTTTTTTCCAGTTCTTTCTAATTTGATATTTCATTAGTTTCACCAATTTATGATTTCATATTATCATCCCTTTCTTAAGTGTATGAACTATGATACGGAATACAAATTCAGTATTGTAATGCCAACAACTAATGTTGTTTTTGTGGAGCCTTAATTTTACAGTGACCTTTAACAAGCCTATACGAACGATAGATTTCATTAGCGTGAAAGATTGTACCTGTAATCTGGAAAGAGAGTGAAGAAATCAATTAAACTTGTTAAAGTCATTAAATTTGTTATCTTATTTTTCATGAAAATGATAAAGATTCGTCGCATTTTAGTGTTACCTTTCTCTATTTTCTGATTGAACGAACCCAGAGTGACAATGATATCCTGATTTTTATACTGATAACTGACAATATGACTGTGAATCTTTGCCTATCTGATGGCATGCATGATCAAATATCTTTTTACTGACTGATAATTCATAAATCTTAATTAACACTTTTCAAATCCGAGATAAATGGAGACCTCAATGGATATTATTAAAAACTACTATTTTTCAGGTAAGGATGTAAGTCTCTATGAACACCAGAAAAGATCCATTGATGCCATAGAAGAGGGTAAAAGCGTCCTGGTTTCAGTACCAACAGCCTCAGGAAAGTCGCTTATAGCCTATTACTCCATAATAAGGGCAGCCAGAAAGGGATTAAAATCCATGTATATCTGTCCCCTGAAGGCACTGGCAAGGGAAAAGTTTGAAGAACTCAGGGCAATTGGAAAGGGGATGTTTACCGTAGCTCTCAGTGTTGGAGACCTGGATGCTGGGACAGATATAGTAAACAGGTTCGATGTAATTGTTTGTACATCCGAGAAAGCAGATTCTCTGATGCACCACAATCCAGACTATTTCAATGATATTGCGGTACTGGTACTGGATGAAATCCACAATATTGGGGACCAGACAAGGGGCCCAACTCTTGAAATCCTCTGCACAACTGCAAGGATTGTGAATCCAGATATACAGATAGTAGCTCTGTCTGCAACCCTTCAGAATGCATCCCAGATAGGGGAGTGGCTTGATGCAACTGTGGTTAGGAGTGATTTCAGGCCAGTACCACTCAATAAATTTGTCATTTTTAGGGATAAGCTACTGGATGATGAATTTCAGCAGGTAGGCTCCCTTAAAAAGGATATATATGAACTTATAAGGAAGATTCTTTATGATGGTGGGCAGGTACTCCTCTTTCTCAACACCAGAAAAAGGGCTGAAAAATTTGCCGTGGATATAAGTGAACAGATGGATGAAAGAATGTTTCCAGATTCCATCGATGTTATTAATGAGGATGGAGACAGGAATACAGAGGTCGTGAACAGAATTGCCAAAAGAGGTGTTGCATTCCATCATGCAGGACTCAACACAAGGATCAGAACTTTCGTGGAAGAAAACTTCAAGGACGGAAGGATAAAGGTCATAACTGCAACACCAACACTAGCCGCAGGTATTAACCTTCCAGCCAGGGCTGTTATAATAAGAGATTTGACAAGGTTTTCCGATGGCTATTCATCATACATTTCAAACATGGAAATAGAACAGATGCTTGGAAGGGCAGGCCGGCCAAAATATGATGATCATGGTGAGGCCTACATATACTGCCCTTCACAGGGAGCCATTGATAAGGTTAAGGATCTATTTGAAAATGGAGTTGAGCCCGTAGTTTCGGCAATGGGAAAGGAAAAGATCGTGAGATTCAACACTCTGGCCCTAATAAGCAACCACTTCTGTTCCACCCTGGATTCGCTGTACACATTCTTCGACTCTACACTTTATGCATCTCAGAATGGGAAGGGTACATTAAAGGACTATGTAGATCAGGTTATTGGCTATCTGGAAAATTACGGTTTCATTGAGGCAAAGGGCCAGATATTGAAGGCTGAAAGACTAGGAACTATAACTGCAAACCTGTATATAGATCCAGAAACTGCAAAGATCATCGTCGACATGTTTGAAGAGACCGAAGAGGAAATGTCAGTTGCCAGGATGCTCTACAACATATGCAAAACGCCGGATATCTATACACTTTTTGTAAATAGGGATGACTATGCGGCACTGAGCGCCTTTTTCGATGAGATTTCTGAGAGCCCGGAGGATGAGGATGATATGGCAGCAGGAAAGACAGCTATGCTGCTGCTTGACTGGATCAATGAGGTTCCCATATATGAGATAGAGGAAAAATACTCAGTGGGGTCCGGGGATATAGAATCTAGAAAGTCCTCTGCTGAATGGATAGTAATGGCAGCCTCAAGACTGGCTACAGAGTTCAGGAGGGAACTTTCATATCCACTGGATGTGCTGAGCCTGAGATTGAAAGAGGGTGTCAGGGATGATATAATGTCCTTGATTTCCATACCGGGAATTGGAAGAGTCAGGGCTAGAAGGCTTTATGAGAACGGGTTTAAAAAACCATCAGATATTGCAAATTCAACTATTCAGCGTATAGCAATGCTGAGAGGATTTTCTAAAGTTCTTGCAGAGAACGTAATAAGAAGTGCAAAGGCTATGGGTGATTCGTCTGAGTGAAGTAATTCACGTAAGGGTTCAGAAGAATAATGCCCAGAAAGCACTTGAAAGACTGAAGAAACAGGGTTATTTTTTGCCCCAGTTTGAAATCAGGAGGGAGGGAGAGCATATTCTCATACCTGTTAGCAAAAACATAGATAACGAAGAAAATATAATACTTGAGAGTGAGCCGAGGGAAATGAAGATAATGCCACAGGGGCATGCAGGTTCCTTTGATCTCATAGGAGACATAGCAATCATTCATGAAAGAAAAAGGATTGATCATAATTTCATGGTACAGTTCATATTGAGATCAAAAGGAAACATAAGAACCATATACCTTGATATGGGGATCAGAGGAGAAACCAGACTCAGGGACCTTAAACTCCTATACGGGGAAGATAATCCTGTAACAATGTACAGGGAGAACAACATCCTGATGCAGGTTAATGTGAAGAAAGCATACTTCTCACCCAGGTTGTCAACTGAGAGATACCTGGTTTCAAGGAACGTTGAAGATGGAGAATATATTTTTGATATGTTCGCCGGGATCGGTCCATTCACACTCAATATAGCTAAAACAAGGAAATGCAGGATTGCTGCATGCGATATAAACAGTGATGCAGTGGAATTGCTGAGGCATAATCTGTCTATCAATAAACTGCAATCGGATGTTGATATTTATGAGGGAAATTCTTATAAAATTATAAAAGAATTGAGACCATTCAATAGGATAATCATGAATAACCCGGTAAATCAATATGAATCTCTTGATGAAATTATAAAATCATTAACTGCGGGAGGAAAGCTGAATATCTATATGGTGGAAGACCAGGAAACAATAGAAGAAAAGATGGAATATTTTATCAGCAAAGGCATGTTTCTGGAAACCAAGAGGGTAGTTCACGGATATTCCAGAAGTAAGTCCATGTATAGCCTTCAGTACAGGAGGGACCGAATATGAGCCTGAGCAGAAAGATTGGAGACCTGACTGAAGAAATATATGAAAAAGTACTTCTGGAGCAGATAAAGAAAGACGGGAATATCCCGTATCATGTTGGGATAATAACAGATGGTAACAGGAGGTATGCAAGTTCCCATGGATTGGATTCCAATCTTGGCCATGTGAAAGGGAAAGAAAAACTGGAAGAGGTTCTTGAGTGGTGCATGGAAATAGGAACCAGAGTTGTTACTGTCTACGCTTTTTCTACTGAAAATTTCAAGAGAGACAATGAGGAAGTGAGATTCTTATTCACACTGATCAGCAACTCCCTCCTGAATCTCATAAGCGATGAGAGAGTCCTGAAAAATAAGATAAAAGTGAAGATCATCGGGAGCATAGATACACTTCCAGAATTCCTCCAGGATTCCATAAGGAAAGTTGAGGAAGCAACAAGAGACTATGATGGATACAAGCTCAATATTGCTGTTGCTTACGGTGGAAGGGAAGAAATAATAGAAGCCATAAGAAAGATAGCTCAGGAATACAAGGAGGGAAAGATCGAAATAAAAGATATAACAGAAGAAAACTTCAGGAAATATCTTTATGACGGCACTATTCCGGACCCGGATTTGATCCTGAGAACAAGCGGGGAAGAAAGGGTTTCAAACTTCCTTCTGTGGCAGGGTGCTTATTCAGAGCTTTACTTTTCCGATGTGTTCTGGCCAGAGTTGAGAAAACTTGATTTCCTGAGGGCCGTAAGATCATATCAGACCAGGAAAAGGAGGTTTGGCACCTGAATGTGGATTGGTATTGACGATACAGATTCCAGGAACGCTGGATGCACTACCTACATAGCTTTCAGGATAGTTTCAACATTTGCTGATAGGGTCAGTTCTCTTCCCAGACTCGTCAGATTGAACCCAAACCTGAAATACAAGACAAGAGGGAATGGTGCTCTCAGCGTTCGAATTTCAAGTATGACTGAGGGAAAAAAAACAGTCGTTGGTAGATTCGACAGAAATGAAATTTCACTAAATCTACAAAATGATGACACATATCCTGATTTTTCTGAAATAGATGATAAATCAATGATGGAAAAGGTTAGGGAAATTGTTGAGGAATATTACGAGAAAAATCAACCAAATACCAACCCAGGAATTGTTATTTCAAGCAAAAAATTTGACGCGGATATATACAGGCGTGCACTTGAATACGATATTCCAATGGATTACATAGAAGAAATCCTGAAGAGAACAGATTCAATATACCATAAGATAGGAAACGGGAGAGGAATTATAGGAGCAACTTCTTCCATAGCGTGGGACAGGAAGAGAACAACATACGAGTTACTTAATTATAAATACCCAAAAGCTGAATATGTAGATGATGAAGTGAAAACAATAATTGGAAAGATTGCTGAATCCTATGAAAGTACATTCAACAATATGGAACTGGAAGATGGAAAGATATGCCTTTTTCCAAAGGACAGAACGCCTGTAATATATGGTATAAGAGGTCTTGTATTTGATGACCTGATTCAGATACAGGAAGAGATCAATTCGAGATTTCCAGACTTTGAGAGAAATTACATGATATTCGCTACCAATCAGGGAACAGATGACCATATTATAAAGCTAGATTACGGCATGGAACCTAGAGAATTAGCTTCCTATGAGATTACTGGATTTATAAATGAATTGCCTTTCAGGAAGGAGGGAGGGCACCTGTTCTTCGGAGTCAAAGCTGGAGATATTAACATAAGAGCTGCTGCCTTTGAGCCTTCTAAGGGTTTCAGGGATGAACTGGATAAACTGGAGATTGGAGATCAGGTGAAACTGTTTGGGTCCTATTCAAGAGGAACAATTAAGATTGAAAAGCTGGAGCTGATTCATCCAGCCACGATATACGAACGGAGGGCGCCTTTATGCAGTAAGTGTGGTTCAAGAACCGTTAATATTGGATCACTGAAATACAGATGCACTAAATGTAGCAATACAATGGAACCGGAATACGTGAAGAACGATGACAAGAGAAAAGCATTGAAGCTAGAGCCGCCGGCATATGCAAGGAGACATCTTTCCATGCCATGGAAACTGGAGGGTGCTTCTTTCAGGAGCAACGAATATGAAGTTTAATATTTCAGTAACGGGAGTTCCAGGAACTGGAAAGAGCACCCTGTGCAAGTTTCTGGCGGAACGTGGCTATGAAACCATTGACCTGAACAGATTTTCCATTACAGCTGGTTGCACTCAAAATGACCAGGTTGATCTTGATTGCCTCATACCCAAGATAAGTTCTGACATGGGAAAGATACTCGACTCCCATTATTCTCACCTGCTGCCCAGCTTTGCAGTAATACTGATGGAATGCTCACCAGATGTCCTGGAAAAAAGATTGAAGGAAAGAGGTTATGATGAAAAAAAGATTGCGGAAAACATGGACTGCCTGATGAGTGACTGCATAGGATGCGAATGCATGGAGAACTATCCATTCAACAGGATTATGAGATTGAACACGGATGATGATAGAGAAGAGAAGAATCTGCGTGATGCAGTTAACTTTATCAGGAAAATGGAGATGAAGCACAATGGCACTTGATTCAATGAGAGGAAATGTTAATCCTCTTCTGGAAAAACTAAGTAAGCCTTTCATGCGATTCAACCCAAATACCCTGACTGAGGTTTCTTTCGTATTCGCTGTTCTGGCCGGTGTCTTTATAGCAATCAGCGGAAGGATGATTTCTTCCTACTTCCTCATACTCGCTTTTGTCCTCATACTTCTTTCATCAACACTTGATGCGCTTGATGGGTTTGTTGCGAGAAAGAAGAATATCAGCTCAAAGGCAGGGGATATGCTTGATCATACTTTTGACAGATATTCAGATATAGCACTAATAACTGGTTTTGCCTTCTCATTATACGGTAATATATACATAGGAATTTTGGCCCTTGGAGGTGTGTTCATGACCAGTTATCTTGGAACACAGGCCCAGGCCCTTGGTCTTAAGAGGAATTATGGGGGAGTGCTTGGCAGGGCAGACAGGCTGGTATTGATGCTTGTTATTATAATTATTGAGATAATTTTCCCATTCAGCTATATTTTTTACATTGACTTTACCCCGATCAACATACTGCTGATCTGGTTTTTTATCGCAGGTTATATAACATCTGGTGAAAGATTTGTTCAATCAATCAAAGGCCTGAAACAGATGGAGAGATGATTATTTTTTTATAAGCATAAAATTAATATACTTTCATGATGTCAGTTATGTATGCGACGAGTGTCAGCCATAGGTAAGCCAAACAAGATGCGCGGCAGCAGGGCAGAGATAGATCTGGGCGGTAAAAAAGAGGCAAACGAGATCAGGAATGGATTTTTAACTTCCATAGTAGCCATAGCTCTGCTCTGGTGGATACCCATAGGTGGTCCACTCCTATCAGGTTACGTGGCTGGCAGGAAGTCTGGAAGTGCAAAGAACGCCATGGAAGTCTCGCTGATCATGTCGGCAGTCATTATTTTCGTGTCACTTTATATGATCTCTACTGGATTGCAGGCAGTAAGTTTTGCAGGATACTATCTGAAGGACGGGATATATGCATTTTCAAAGGCACCACTGGCATCATATTCAAATCTCATAGTTTACACTGAAACGTTTAATGGCGTGCTGATGTCCATGGGTCTAATACTTCCAAGCAGTCTTATAATTTTCAATTCAACTTCATTCCTTGGAGGGACGATGAGTACGACTGCAAAGGAACAGGGAAGATTCAGGATTCCATCCGGAAGAAATTATGATATGAGACCTGAGGAGAGAGAAGAACTTAGACCCCTTGGGAGAGGATATACCCAGTATGATGATAGCCCTTACAGCAACAGGAGCAGGGAGATAAATTCCTGGTCACAGAGACAGGAGGAAGAAGATCCTATCACCCTCAGTAAATTATAAAGAATTGATAAACATTCTAAATTTAACATATCAGTAATATTTTTATCAGATGCAACATTTATTATATTATGAAAGTTGGAAAAATTGTTGATAAGAATATTTATACCATTAGCGAGGATGCAACAGTTTTTGATGCAGCTGCATTTATGAATAAAAATCATGTTTATGGCTTGATGGCAGTTGATGCTGATGGCAAATATGTTGGTATGATCAGCGAGAGAAGCATGCTGAGACGATTCATACAGAGAAATGTAAAACCTGACTCCCTGAAAGTGAAATATATTATGCGTCATCACATTCCAAAGGTGCCCTCGGATTATGATGTTAAAGATGTTGCAGCTTTTCTCTCGAAAAATGCACTTACAAGATGTGCTGTTTACGACAAAAATGAGAATATAATTGGGATGGTAACAATTACAGACCTTGCAAGATATCTCTCCTCTGAATCGATATATCAGGTTCTGTTTTCGCATAAGACCAACGAATACACATATATATGTCCGAAATGCAATAGCGGTAAACTTGAGCCTGTTTACAATGAGAATGGGGAAATCAAATTTTTCAGGTGCGATAGAGAAGATTGCGGATACATAGAGTGAAATCCAGGAATATTGGTATTAACTCGATTCTTTTTTATAATTTCTAAAAATAAAAAATTTATATATAATGCAACAAAATAGTGAATTATGATAAATGTTGGCCTCTATTATAAAGTCAAGAAAGGTCATGAGGCAGATTTTGAACAAAAATTCAATGGAGTCGTGAAAATGCTGGAAAATGGGGATAATGGATTTCTGGAGGGAAAACTCTATAGAGAGGTTAAGTCCCCTGAGGAATACATGATATATACGGTTTGGAAGGATAAGAAATCTTTTGAAAACTTCCTCAGGACCATAGATTATGAAAATACTGTGGATTATGGAAAGTCCATACTTGAATCGACTCCACGTCACAAGATCTTCGGGGAATCTTAGGTTATTACATATTTAGCATACGATACATGGATTTTGGTATGAAGGAATTGTAAATTTGATGCAATATTAATATAGCCTTTATATTTCCTTGTTTTATGATTGATATAAAAAGGCTAAGAGAAAACCCAGAACAATACATGAAATCTATAAAGGGAAGAGGAGGTGATCAGGGACTTATAGAAAAATTTTTCACCCTGGATGAAAAGTGGAGAGATAACGTTAAAAAAATTAATGAACTGAGGAAGCAGAGAAATGCCCTGAGCATGGATGTGTCCAGAAGAGTAAAGAGCGGTGAAGAAACAGAAGGCATAAAAGATGACGTAAGAAAATTAAATGAGGAACTAAAGCTACTCGAAAGCGAGCAGTCTGAGATAGAAAAGGAAAGAGAAATAACAGTATCCAGGATTCCCAATTTACTTGATGAATCTGTACCCATATGTTTTGGTGATGAAAACAGTAAATTCATAAAATTTTCCGGGAAGGCAAGGGTTAGGAATGACAGCCTGGAAGAATTCAACAAATTTACAGAAAATTCAGGAAAATATCAGATCGTAGACAACACATACAGCCATATCGATCTATCTGAGCGAATGAATCTTGTAGATCTAGAAAGGGCAGGTAAGATTTCTGGAGCAAGATTTTATATTTCCAGAAACCAGCTGGTGAAACTTGAACTGGCACTGGTTAACTATGCCATAGATTTCATTGGTCAACGTGGATTTTCAATAGTGGAACCTCCACCAATGATCAACGGTAATTCCATATGGAAAGCTACAGATGAGGGCACATTCAATGAGGCTGTTTATAAAATAGAAGGAGAAGATCTGTATCTTATTTCTACATCTGAACATCCAATAGCTGCCATGCTCATGAACGAAATTCTTGATCAAAATGAACTTCCTTTGAAAGTGTCCGGGTTTTCTCCCTGTTTCAGGAAGGAGGCTGGAGCACATGGCAAGGATACCAAGGGCATATTCAGGGTTCATTATTTCAAAAAAGTTGAACAGTTCATATTCTGCAAACCAGAGGATTCCTGGGACTACCTCGAAGAACTGCTGAGGAATACTGAAGATCTACTGAACAGCCTAGATATCCCGTTCAGGGTGATAAACGTCTGTTCTGGTGAACTGGGAAGCCTGGCAGCCAAGAAGTATGATATAGAAGGATGGTTTCCACATCAGGGTAAATTTAGGGAACTGGCTTCGATTTCAAATGACACTGATTATCAGGCAAGGTCTCTCAACATAAAATACAGGACCCCTGAAGGCAATCAGTTTGTTCACACTCTTAATGGAACAGCAATTGCCACTACTAGAGTTATGGTAGCTATAATGGAGAATTTTTCAACTGAAAACAGAATTGAAATCCCAAAAGCCCTTATACCTTATACCGGATTTGATCATATATCGGTGGAGTGAGTGTTCAGAAGACATTCTCTATTTTCGACTCTGCTTCTTCGTTGGCAATTCTCTGCAGATATTGCCTCACTGATGTTGAATTACTGAAGATGATGATCTCTTTTTCATAAGCATTTGCCTCCAGTAATTTGATTATTTTTATCCTGTCTGTTTTTGGAAAATTCCTAATGTATTTTAGAAGTTCATAAAAATCATGATTGAATTTCTCTTCACATCCTTCGGTAATGTCTGTTCTTTGATTCCACCTGTTCTTGATATTTCTTCTAATTGCCCTGAAGGCACATACAGGCCATTTGAAATCTAGAAAAATAACAGTTTCAGAAAATTGGATCCTGTTGGCAAGGCTCTGTGAATAATTTCCATCCAGTATCCATTCCTCTTTCGGGAGGATTTTCATCATTTCCTCATTGAAAACTTCCTCCGGGATAGGATTCCAGCCACTCCTCCAGTATATTTTATCCAGATGATACAAAGGGATTCCTCTTATTCTCGATAATTCCCTTGAAAATGTTGACTTTCCGGAGCCTGAAGAGCCAATTACCAGTATCCTGCGATTGTGATTCATTATTCGGTAATGGAGATGTCAACACGTATAAATATTGTTTTGGTAATCTATTCGACCTCCCAGCATATTCCCTTTATTTTGGGAAATTTTTTACTTTACTCTGTCAGCATATGCAAGCTTGGCAGCCATAGGAGAGAACTTTTTCCATCTGTCAAGGAGTGGAAGGTATTCCTCATTTACCTTATCCATAAGATTGAGATAGTCCAGAATTCCAAGTGTTGCAATGTCCCCATCCCTAACTGCGCTGATCAGATCATGAGTCATGTTGGTAGAGTCCCCTCCTGAGAACACGCCTTCTATGCTTGTCATTCCTCTCTGGTCCACTATTATTCCACCATGAGGAGTCAGGCGCAGTTGCCTCGCATATTCCTCGCCAAGGAATGAGAAATCAGTTTCCTGACCGGTGGCTTCAACAACAAAATCAACATCCATTGTGAATGTCTTTTCCTTTTGCGGTACAGGTTTGGCTCTTCCACCTGTATCCTGAACCATCTGGTTCTTCCAGTATTTGACCTGGGTTATTCTATCCCCTTCTTTCACGTATTCAAATGGGGTGATTTCCCACATATAATTTACGCTCTCTCCAAGTGATTCTTCCATTTCTTCGTCTGCATTCATTGAAGGATAACCCGGTCGATCTATTTCTCTCCTTCTGTACATTATATTTATCTCAGTTGCACCCAGTCTGAGAGAGGTTCTTGCGGCATCATTTGCTGTAAATCCTCCCCCGATTACAATAACCTTGTCACCTACTGGTAGCTTCTCGCCCAGTGCTGTTCTCCTAAGAAACTCTGTCGCATGCATGAGGTTTTTTGCGTCACTACCTGGCGTACCGGTCATTCTCGGCTTATGTGTACCCACTCCAAGAAATACGGCGTCAAAACTATTCAGAATTTCCTTGAATGTAATGTCCACGCCAACTTTTGTGTTTAACTTAACTTCTACCCCATTTGATGTTATATAACCTGTTTCCTTTTCAATTACTTCAAACGGGAGCCTGTAGCGTGGTATACCAACTCTCATGAAACCTCCCATTACAGGTAGTGATTCAAATACAGTGACCCTAACTCCCTGTATTGATAAATAGTATGCAGCACTCAATCCTGCAGGACCAGCACCTATAACCGCAACCCTCTTGTTTATGAATGATCTCTTCTTCACATTCAATATCTTTCCATAATCGTCAAATTGATCCGCAGCATATCTCTTGAGGTGTCTTATTGCCAGAGGTCCACCTGTGTCATACATAACACAAATGTCTTCACAATTATGTGTGCATACCCTCCCTATAATGGCTGGAAATGGTAGGTTTTCAAAAACTATTCTTACCGTCTGAGCCGGATCGCCTACTGCGGTGCTGTTTATATATGCGCCTATATCAAGACTTGCAGGACATGCCTGTGTGCATATATTGCAGCCAATACATCTTGATGCTTCAGCTGTCGCCTCTTCTGTTGTGTATTCCTTCATCGGTTCTATCGTAAAGCTTTTGCTTCTCTCCTTTGGATCTTCCTCCTGAATTTTAACGCGATCAAACTTAAGCATAAAGCACCAATTGGCTATTTCAATAAAATTAATAATGTTTTTCTTTAATTTTCAGCCTCAAAGATGAACAAAGCTTGGAATTATGAAGATTGCAGTGAATAGATTGAAAAGGACCAGAAATGTCAGTACAACGTAAAGCTTGTTCTTTTGATAGATATAGTCAACCAGCGAGGTGAACAGAACGCTTACAGGTGTGAAAATGAGTACCCATAGACCCAGTGATATGAAACCTAATGGATCAAGTGTTATAATTCCCTCAGGGATTTTTGCTGGGGAAAAGATTATGGATGAATAACTTTTTGCAACACTGTAATTACTATAATTAGCCAATGTGTCTAGAGAGTAGCCATCAGCACCATTTTTTATGAACAGTAGTATAACTCCAACTATTATACTACCCATGCTCAGATATACGGCTACCTTCAGTATAATACTTACTATATCAATTAGCTTTTGAGATATCTCCTCCACTTGATTTCACCCCCCTGTTTGTGTATAAGAATAATAAAAGTATCAAAACAATCGATGCGCTTATGGCAATTGAAAATGAATATAAGCTGGATAGATGATATATTTTTCCCTGTCTCAAGCCTTTGAATAACATGTCTATTCCGAGGAATGAAAGTATTGCGAAGAATATCCATCTTATTTCTTTGTTTGAGATCCTCATCAATACGTGCGACCCAACTCTAGAGCCAACTACTACTCCAATTGCAGTTGCCGCGGCCAGGAAGAAGCTAATGTAGCCAGCGTACCAGTAAATGCTGCTTCCTGTGGCAGCAGTTATCCCAATCATGAAGTTACTTGTTGTTGTAGTTACTTTCATAGGCAGGTTCATTGCCCAATCCATTCCGAGAACCTTGAGTGCACCGCTGCCTATTCCAAGTAGACCAGATAGAAGACCTGCAAAGAACATAATTATTTCTCCCAGCCACCATCTTACTCCTGTATATGTGACAGTCTTCTTTGCTCTGTCATCGTGATATTTTCCAGTTAGTTGAAACGCCCTGCTTGTAAAATCGGGCATTTTAGCTTCTGGAAATTCGTACTTTCCTCTCTGTATTGTAGGAATGAGTGAAGTTAGGAGAACAATTCCAAATAGCATGTATAAAATCCATTCCAGGTCCTCCCTTGTCACCAAAATAAAGGTTAATGCACCCACTACTGCCCCAAGAGTTGTAGCAACTTCCAGACCGACACCAATTTTAATATTTGCAATCCCTTTCTTTGTATACGTACTGGCAGACCCAGCAGAAGTTGCAATTGTTGATATTAAACTCGCACCTATGGCAAAATCTATTGGCACGCCATAAAATAGAGTTAAAACCGGAACAAGAACAGATCCACCTCCCAGGCCAGTCAGGGAGCCTATCACACCTGCAATTATACCCCCCAGCACTATGACTAAAAATTCAGCCAGAGGACTTCCGAATAACATAGGGGGTCATTTTAACTTTTTATAAATGTGTTTTGGAAAATATTGGTTGTTGACGTGGTCTTTTGAAATTCTGAAATGGATAAGATTTCACACTTTTATCCAGATTATTTTCGAGGAATCTCATTTCCCACAATCCATATTTTCGTGACGCTTATTGTGTTTGGACACAAAAATCCATAGAGTAATTGATTTTTACTTATTCGCGAATTAAGCAACTTAATCTGAATGGTTTAAGATAGTAATATAGAAAGTGAGGAAAATTTTTTACTCCTTATTTGTTCCAGTTAGATTTCACTCACTTGGGAGGTACTCTCATAATTGCAGACATGGAGTCACCATGGAATTTCCTAGATCTAATGTATTCCCCCGAAAATTTGTTGCAAAAAAGAATGATATTATGATCATCCCTTCAATAACTAATATCGCAAAAGAACTGAGATCCCCATTTCCTTTACCATGAACCTGAAGTCACATACCTCATTGCATAATAGAAACCCTTTAATGAGCCGAAAAGGAAAACGAAAATGATTATAGCCACTGATAAAATTCTTAATGTGTAAAGATAAAGAATCAATTGCTATTACATCTTTATTTATATTGCAGATTCCGTTCACAAACTTAGTAGAAAAAAGTGTAAAACTTTCTCGTATATAATTTGAGTATATGATGATTCAATCTGCGTTTAAACGCTTCATAGTAACCACTTTTAACTTGAATTAACCTTATAACCACATCAGGGTCATGCATATTATTACCTTTGACACCTATAATTTTCGGTTAAATTGAATGCTATCGCTTTGAAAAACTTCCACTATGTATTCAATTGTTCGTGCTAATCTCTATTATACTATCTATAGAACAACAAAATAAGCCATAAAACCTATTATAATTATTTGGAACAATAGTTGTATAGCGCCATACATTGTCAGTTTATTTAGCTGAATCGAAGACTTTGAGTATTTCTCCTCCTCTTCTTTTTCTTCTTCAAGTTTTTTTAGCTTCAATGATGCAGGAAGAATGAATATGTAACTTATTAAAACAAGGATTATTCCTATTACAAACAGTGAAACTATAAACCCAATTGATAGCCCTTTGAATGCGTTTTCTTTTATGGCTAAAAAAATCCCTGCCATAGGGGTTAAAATTGTTACAGACGGTATGAAATAAAGGGTCATTGGGAGTATTCTCTGTGATATATCGTATTTTGTCCTGTTATCAAGCGTTTTGACCACTCTACTGAATATAAGGCCAAGAAAGACATCTGTACCTGTCCAGATTGCTCCAGTAAGAACATGAATATAATCCAGTAGCAATAGATTCCCGCTCGTGAGGAATATTATGAAGCTAGCCCATGGTACTATAATCATACCACTTGCGAACCTCTGTTTTTTAATTGCCTCAATCATATTCATAATGCGCCTCCTGTTGCGAATTTTGCCATGAAAAGTATAATAACAATCTGGAAAATCAACTGAAGAAGGGATAGTTTAAGATTGAACATTGTTAGCCTAACAATTTTTTCCACATTTTTTCCACCCCTTAGAATTTCCAAATAAATTCTGACCTCGTTTGGGAGGAAAATTAAAAGACCCTGTACCATAAGTGCAATTGCCAGTACAGCGACTATTACAAAATAGATGTTGAAGAAGCTTATGTTCAGCGATATTGCTGTGTATATACCAGCAGTTATGGTAACTGTTGATATTGCTGGCATGAAGAACAGCATAACCGGAATCAGTCTCTTGGATACTTCACTTCTCTGCTGAGGATTTAGACCTCTCATTATGAAAGAAAAGAACAGTCCCATTACAAGGTCCATTCCTGTCCAGGCTGAACCTGAAATTACGTGAAAATATTCAAGAAAATAGAAGTTTTTAGACACTAATATGATGACAAGCAGAATTGGTGGAATGATAAGAAGTGGAAGTCCATAAGAAAGGGAGGCCTTTAAGGTGAATTGATCTTCTCTGTCCATTACCTGCAATTTATAGAGAATAGTGTAATTAATTTTTCTCTCATTGCAATATGAATTGCCCTAACCTTTCAGACATTCTGGACATACACATTCATCTGTCAAACGGGAAATTAAATGTTTCTTCCCTGGTGTTACCTTTACATTTGTGCACCAGCAACCACCCATTGTACCGCAAATAAATTTACTTCCACATATTCCACATGTCTTTTCTGTACCAGAGGGCATTATTGTGTTATCATTTGAATGTTAATAATATTAATCCTCTAGTTCCATTATTTGCCAGAGCACAGTGTGGTTCTTATGGCTGGATTCCAGTACATACTATTTATAATGGATTTATATTCCAGAAAAAAATAACCAAGAAGTAAATTTGGAAGATAAAGGATCTTTAAAGCCCTTCTTGGTTTCGATCACAGGCTCTACATTATGGGGGTTGTCAGGTACTGCCTCCAGTGCCCTCTTTGAAGTGCTTGGAATGAATCCTTTTGCACTTCTTTCCATCCGTCTGATAATTTCAAGTATTCTCATGCTTATAATATTCAGACCCAAACTGCCCAGAAGCAATTTAAAACTATTCGCACTTTATGTATCAACAACCTTCATTCTTCAACTTTCATACCTGGAGACAATTAATCTTTCAAACGCTCCAACGGCGACATTCCTTCAGTTCTTATATTTTCCGATGGTCGTGATTTTTGAACTCACAATGAGGAAGATAAGATTTTCATTTCCTCTACTTTTGGGATTGATCTTATCACTGACAGGAATAGTTTTCCTGACTGTTTCGATTAATCCAGATTCAACACTCAGAATCTCGCTTGCAGCATTGATTGTAGGGTTGATATGTGCATTGAGTGCAGCTGTATATACAGTAATCTCATCTCCACTGGTAAGAAAATACGGTTCCATAGCAGTAGTTTCCTGGGGATTCTTTTTTGCGGCTCTAGTGAGTATACCAACTGGCATTGAACCAATTTTCAACTTTGCAAAATCCCTGAGTCCAGGAGCGATCCCCCTTGCTATTTTTCTGATCCTCTTTGTTTCTGTAGTAGGAACTCTGCTTGCCTTCACTTTGTACTCATATGGAATGAGGAAGATAAGCGCTTCTTCAGCAGCATTGAGTGGTACGATGGAACCAATATCTGCATCTGTAGGCTCATCCATCTTCCTGAATCAATATCTTGGAGATTTCCAGTATTTTGGAGGATTCCTGATAATTATTTCAATACTGCTCTGCCAGTATGGCATCGTTAGGCAGAAACCGAAAGGTAACAGAATAAGGAGATTGATCAAGATAAGAATGAGATGAGTTTATAGAATAAGGCCTTAATTTTCACTTTTGTAGGAATGTTATGCAACTATGAGAAATTCTGTTTTTTCTTTAATGTTTCGAGTTTTTACTTGCAGTCTGAGTTTGGATAAATTGGATGCAATATTGCCTCATTGAGCATCTACCTTAAGCATGATGACTTTGCATAGTTTAATGTGCGACATTGAACTAAATCCTGTTTAATTTATAACAGGTTTCCCGGAATATCTTCTAATTGGAATCTCAGTAGAAAAGATTCATGAGGAGTTCAGTTGATCTTAACCTCTATGATCTTGACACCTTCTGACCTCCTGGATTCCTTAAGCGCTTCCTCGAATCCTTTTGCTTCATCGGCATAGAAATATTCAGAATGAAAACTTTTTGCCAGAAGATCGAAGTCCGGATTTGTGAAATGAATATATTTCGGACTCAGGTTATGATCTTCCTGGTGTTTTTCTATAAGACTGTATGTTCTGTCATTGAAAACAATTGCAGTAAATGAAAGACCTAGCCTGTATGCCGTTTCCAGTTCCTGTACATTCATCAGAAATCCACCATCCCCCATAACAGCGATCACGTCAAGATCAGGGTTGGCCTTGATGGCACCGATGCTTCCAGGAAGGGACCCACCCATTGATGCAAATCCATTGTATATGATTGTACGATCCGGGAATTTCGGCTGGTAATACCTGCTCATCCAGACCTTATGCAGCCCAACATCTGATATTACAAGAGTATTTTCGTGGTTGTTCTGGGACAGAACCTTGATAACAGACTTAGGTATAATTTCCTTTCCTGTTCCCGGAGATTCAAAGAACTCTTTTCTTCTCCTTCGTATTTCCATGAATTCCTTTGTTAATGGCCTCTTTTCAACGTTTCTCAATAACAGGTCCAGTGTAATATTTATATTGCCAACAAGATCGAATGCAACTGGAAAGTGTTCATCCGTTTCTGCCACTGTTGTGGCGACATTTATTACACTTCTTGAAGAATCCTCATTCCATATTATTGGGTCATATTCTACCATATCAAAACCAATTGCTATGACAAGATCTGAATGAATCAATGGCCTTAGTTCGATTGGAAATGGCCTGCCACCAACTATGAAGAGATTGTTTGGATCGTCATATGGAAGTATCCCTTTTGCCATGAAGGTGCTCACTATTGGTATACCTGAGACCTCAACAAATTTCCGTACCATATCCCATGATCTTGAACGAACCACTCCATTTCCGGCAAGGATTATAGGATTCTTTGCTAGATTGATGAGTTTTGCAGCCTTTTTTACTATGCTACCATTTGCTTCATAAATGGCCTCATTAGGAATGGGAATCATCCTCACTTCATCTGTCTCCATTGAGCCAATATCCTCTGGCAACTGTATGTGTGATGCCCCTGGCTGTTCCTTCATTGAAATGCTGAATGCCTTTCTCACGATCTCTGGTATACTATCAGGTACTATTACAGACCTGTTGTATTTAGTTATGCCAGAGAAAAGAGCAATGGTGTCAACATTCTGATGGGATTCCTTGTGGAGCCTGTCCCTTGATGCCTGTGCCGTTATGGCTACAACGGGCACCTTGTCAAGATGGGCATTGGCAACACCAGTGAGAAGGTTTGTTGCCCCAGGGCCTAGGGTTGACAGACAGACGCCGGGAGTTTTCCTGACCCTGGCGTAGGCATCTGCCATAAACGCTGCTCCCTGCTCATGCCTGGTAACTATAAAGTCAATGTCTGTATTCGAAATTGAGTCCAGTAAGTCTATATTTTCTTCGCCCGGTAACCCAAATATGTGCTCTACATGTTCATTTAACAGGGCCTTCGTAAAAAGATCACTGCCTTTCATGATATTACATAGTGTTGAAAGGTTTAAAACTTTTGAGAAAACATGTAAAAAAGCAAGTCCGGATAATTACTTCACGGTTTTTCCTGAATCCAGACTGTCCTAAAGTTCGTGAACTCAAGTATCCCAAATTTGGACAGTTCTCTTCCGTATCCACTCTTTCCTACTCCTCCAAATGGCAGTCTTGGATCAGATGCTACAACCTTGTTTACATATACCATTCCAGATCTTATAAGTGGTATTACCTTCTCGGCCTGATCAACACTGCCCCATATGGAAGCGCCAAGTCCGAATCCAGTTTCATTGCATATTTTTGCCGCTTCTTCCAGCGTCTCGAATGTCTTGAAGATAGCTACAGGTCCAAAGACCTCTTCTGAATAGTTCGCCTCGGTCTGTACAATAGTAGGAGGGATGACATTACCGTGCTGTTCACCAAACATCTGAAGCTTGCCAAGGCTGTTCAACTGTTCTATCTGCTTCCTTACAGTTTCAGCCTGTGATGCTGACGAAAGCGGGCCTATGAATGTCTTGTCATCCAGCTGGTCTCCCAACGTTACCTTCTCAAAATTTTCCCTCATAAGTTCATAGAAATTTTCTGAAATCTTCTTGCTTACAATAAACCGCTTTGAAGCTATGCAACTCTGACCATTGTTCTGCAATCTTGCATATGTACTTTGCCTTGCAGTCTCTTCAAGATTTGCATCATCAAGAACCACAAATGGATCAGATCCACCCAATTCAAGAACGGATTTCTTTATGTTTTTTCCAGCTTCAGAAGCTATTGCCATGCCGGCCATCTCCGAACCTGTGAATGAAACACCATCAGAGTACTTGATTGCTGCCAATGCCTTTGATCCTGAAACCTTTACGACCCTGAAAAGTGGAGTACCAAATATTTCCTCCATCTTTTTGGCACTTCCCGTTACTATGGAAGCATGCTTCAATACAATGCCATTTCCAGCTACCATAGCGGGAATAGCGGCCCTCATAGCCTGCCATAAGGGAAAGTTCCACGGCATAACCAGGAAGATCGTTCCCAGTGGTTCAAACCTAACAAAACTTCTGCTTGCCTCAGTTTCAATCACATTATCTGAGAGAAAGTTCTTCCCTTCTTTGCAGAAATATTCTGTCATCATGATACACTTGTCTATTTCTGCCCTGCTCTGTGTAATTGGTTTACCCATTTCAGATGACATTATTCTTGCAAGGCTTTCTTTTTCCTTCCTGAATCTTGGAATTACTTCATTTTTCAGGAACTGAATTCTGTCATCAATACTTTTTTTCCAGGTTTCCTGTTCCCTATTCACGCTTTCAAAAGTTTTCTTCACCGTCTCTTCATCGTCTTCTTCATATTTTCCAAGCTTGCTCATTGAATATGGATTAACTGTTTCAATTGACATAGTTTACAATGTGATTAAAGCATAAATTAATTTTGCAAAACAGACCAATCATTACTGATGAGGAAAATAAGGATCAGCATCTACGTTGTTAATGGTTGTTGCCCAATTTACTCCATATTTTTTGATGAAACATATTCAAGAATTTGCCCCCTTGTTCTGACATAATCCAAATTGTCAAAAAGTCTGATCTTATATTTCTCACACTGTCTCATTGATTCATTCATTACAATTCTGTAGTTTTGCAGGTTTGAGGACAGTCTTTCTCCAGGTGATCCAAAGTGCGTGTATTTTTCCCTTTCATTAAGTCGTTTGACGTGAGTGTCATAATCAGAGATGTGAATGTAAAGGCTAGTTATTTCACCAATCACATCCCTGATCTGATCGGGAATGAAATAAAGGGTTTCAATAATCATGGGCTCTCCATTTTTTATTGCCCTCTTTATGGAAGCAGATGTGGCCCTGTTTATCAATTTCCCCTGATTTAGGAATCCTTTTGTTACATTTAATTCTGTGTTTTCACCATATTTCTTCCATGAATCATAAACAGAATACTGGAGTATGTCATCTTCCGGGACAAATGGCCTTATTATTTCCCTTATGTAATCTCCTGACATCACTATATTAATGTTCATTTGCCTTGCAATGTATCCAGATATACTGGTTTTTCCAACCCCAGGTATACCCCCTATGAGTATAATGGGCACTTTATTCATATTAAAGATCACCAGCCATGAGCATTATATCCCTGCTGTCAACCATATATGTGAACCTGCTCATTAATTCAAGAGCATTGAAATGGTTTCTCTCTGATGGTGCTGACACTCCATCTGACAGTATTACAGGTACAAACCCCATGTCACTGGCATTCAGTGCGTTTATAAAAATCTCGTTATCAGTATCAAAACCTGTTATCAATATGTGGTTCTTTTTTTCTTTCTTAATAATTTCCATAATACTTTCCTGATTCCATATTGACATTTGATCCGATTCAATTTCCGGGTATTTCTCTAATTCAAAATGCCTGAATCGATCGATGAAACTTTCTTCCATGTCATTAAGAGGTCGCTCCCTGAAAATGTTTCTTCTTTCATTGATATATTCCTTGAAATTCCTGTCTTCACCACGATAGATATTTTTTGGAACGCTTATCCTGTATGAATGTACAGAAAGTCGTTCCATCAGCTCCTCAAGATATTCATAGGCTAATATGTATTCCATCTTGCTGAATGCATATCTGAAATACCGTTCATTTGTATTCAATGCTATATGAATGAAATCTCCACTCCTGATCTTTGAACCGACCTTGTGCATCTCCATGAATCCCTTTTCTTTATTTTCTTCTCTCCTAAAACAATTTTCATTTTTCAATGATCTTATTGCTGTCGCATCCTGGAAGCCGAATTAAGAGATAAGTTCTTCTTCCGCTTCTCTGTTCCTATTATTGATTAATAATACCTGTATGCAAAATAGTTTTATCAGGACATTGTCATTAACATCTTCTCATTTTTCAGAAAAACATGACAATTCTGAACCTTATTGATTTTTAAAATTTTTTGCCTTACTGAGAATAATACTGGTTACCTATTTTTAACTCCCTTTATGATTAAGTTTACAAAAACACCTCCTGAAAAATTTTGATAAGTTTCAAAATTAAAGTTTAGCAAAATAAACTATTTTAAAAACTATTGAGTTGCTACCTACATGCTACCGCGTAAAAGTAAAATGTGCCCAAATTAATTTAGAAACAATTAATTAGTATGATAGGCATATATATCCTGATGAGTGCTATAGAATATTTTTTGATATTTATTGTGATAGTAATAGTGCTTATAATCCTATCTGGATTGCACATATTAAGAGAGTGGGAGAGGGCACCGGTGTTAACACTGGGAAGGTTTTCCGGAATTAAGGGACCTGGAATTATTTATGTAACTCCTTTCATTAGCAAGATACCAGTTATCATAAGTTTGAGAATACAGGCAGTTGCATTCAAGACTGACTCAACATTCACGAATGATAATGTACCGGTTAACTGTGATGCAATAATGTATTACCAGGCCATAGATCCACAGAAGGCTGTTCTTAACATAGAAAATTTTGCAAATGCAACGAGTCTATCAGCTCAGACAACCCTCAGAGAAGTTATAGGTAAATACTCCTTCGACGAGATTCTTTCAGAAAGAGAAAAGGTCGGTGAAGGTGCAAGGGCTATTATAGATGAGAAAACCGAACACTGGGGAATCAAGGTTTCCTCGGTAGAAATCAGGGATGTTGTTGTTCCTCAATCACTTCAGGAGGCAATGTCAAGACAGGCTTCAGCAGAGAGGGAAAGAAGGTCCAGAGTTACTCTGGCCCTGGCAGAAGTGGAAGCAGCAAGCAAGATGGTAGAAGCATCCAAGATGTATGTGGATAATCCAGGAGCTCTTCAGTTAAGATGGATGAACATACTTTATGAAATCGGACTGGAAGGAAAGGGTACCTTGATGATGATTCCTGCAAATACGCTTACAGCCGGTGTGAGCAACTTTGGAATAAGCGAGTTTGCAAAGATACAACAACAGAGGAATAACATGGATGCCCCAAGCGACACAGGAAAGTGAAAACATATCTTTCCTTAATTATTAATTTAAAAACTAGTATTTTCCTGAAAATTGTTCACTTATTATACATAAATTTGGGATTTTTTCAAATCAGTTATATCATAAATTAATTTTCATTGGAACTATATAGATATGAAATATTTTCAGTTGGATTGCACATTAATACCAGGGACTATAATGTGATTTAATACATATGCAATTGCAAAACATGTCAGTCAGATGACGAATTATGGAGTGCCAAAGTTTAAATGCTTAAAACTTTACTTAATTTTATGATAAGTATGGAAACCGGAAAAGGACCCTATGAATGCCACCAGTGCGGAACAAGACACCAAAGCGAAATAGAAGCAATACAGTGTGGATGCGCCTTCGATTAAAGTTATAAACATAAATTT
This sequence comes from Thermoplasmatota archaeon, assembly GCA_023489425.1. The sequence goes on along the minus strand of JAMDCG010000008.1, from coordinate 6,208 downwards.
TGTTTAATCGTCTTAACTTAATATTTTATTTACCTCTTTCATCACTTTTTAATGAATTACAGGATTCAATGAACATCCTTCAAAATCCAGGTTATTACTTATATATAATCCAGAATGGCAAAGGTTGATATTTGATCCATTGCATTGTCATATTTTCGATGTCCGGTGTGTCTCGAACGAACATAGTTTCCAAAAATACTACAGGAACCGAATTAGGGAGTTTATTTCATTCCAGAGGTTACAGTATTGAAAAACCAATTCTACATTTTCTCAGCTATTAGCTTTAATTCCTCCCATCTAGAGCCTTCTTCCTGTAGAATGATGTTTTGTTTCTAAATTATCTGGCCAGTCGATTGCCCCCATTAACCGGAATTCATATTAATTACGTAATAAAGTCACGATTGATTCCGGTGGCAGTTGATCGACCCGGTTCTCCTGGAATTCTGCGGGGCAGTTTTCGATGACATTCTTGAGCTTTTTCCTTTTCTGAGAGAACATCTGCCTCAGTTTTATTTCTGCAAAATTCCTGTCAAGATCTGGAAAATTATCATGGTTTTTCAGGGATATTATGGCACTATCTACACCCGGAACAGGAGAGAAGCTGTTTCTTGAAACAAGCCTGATAAATTCAATGTTGAAGTTGAGGTAGGCGAATACAGTCATTCTTGTATATTCCTTTGTGGAAGGCTTTGCCATCAGGGTTGTTGCAAATTCACTCTGGAACATGAGGACAGCCTTGTTGAACCTCATCGTGGATAATTTCTGGACAATTTTTGAGGAAATGTGGTAAGGCACATTGCCTATTATCTGATCCTGTGTTAATTCCGCATATTCAAGGAAATCTCCGTGTATGATCTCTAGATGACCGTGCTCAATATAATCAAAAAATTTTACCCTGAGAATATCCACAAATCTATGATCAGATTCCACAACTGTTACCTTTGGATATTTTTCAAGAAGAAACTGCGTTAAGAATCCTTCTCCCGGACCTATTTCAAGAACTTTTTCTGCCTCATCAAGATTTGAAATCTCTATCTGCGCGATATTCTTGTCCCTCAACAGGACCTGTCCATATTTTTCCGTATAAAGCTTCATTGCTTAACAAAAATCCTGTATTTTTCGTTCTTCCCGTCAATTTCCTGCGCAATCCTAACCGCGATCATCTTTTCAGGATGATGAACCGTTTTTACCCTGTCTGTAAGGTCCTTGAATGATTCAAATGGCTTCTTTTTCCTTTCGTCGATGATTGACCACATGGTTTTATTTCCCAGTCCTGGAAGAAGTTCAAGAGTGTGCATTCTAGAATTGATTGACTCGGCCCTGTTGAAGAAGTCAACGTATTTTTTCTCATTCTCCTTTACAATATTTTCAAGTATATATGGCAATTCAGTTACTGCAGACGATGATAATTCCTCATATCCTATTCTGCGTTTCACAGTCATGATTTTATCCCTCTTCTGGAGGTCCTTTCCAATATATACCTTATCACCAACTGTCAGAATCGCACCTTCCTTTGGAATCATTTCCAGAAGCTTGAACTCAGTCTCCCCCAAACCGAAAACAAGAGGTGTCCTGCTATATGAATGATCTGTAGACCTACCCTGCATTAGAACGTCCAGAATGAAAGCATATTCTTCCATGTTATCACTGCAATTCTTTTAAATAATCAATTATACTACTTAAAACTTCATCTTTTGGTGTGAGTTTATAAGAATTTAAAATTGCAAGCATCTGCTCAATGTTAGATGGCATAAGATCAACTATCTTTACACAAACTTCCTCTGAAAAACCAGAAAGCTCAGATATTTTCTTTACGGCTTCAACTGCATCCTTCTTGCTGAGTCTGGAAAACTGTCTCACATATTCAAATTCCTTTGCTTCTTCAGGTGAATTTTCCTTCAGATCCTGAAGTAAATCCCTGGCCTCTGAAGATGTGATATATTTTATATTCATACCTACACCTTGATTTTTCTCAGATGTACAGGATCGGCGATAATGGTCTTTCTCACTCCACCCACCTTTATACCCAGGAGGTAGCATCTTCCCTGCATGCCCTCAATAACACCAGTAAAGCCCTGGAAATTATGGAATGGCATTCCCTTATGAACAGATGGATCTATATTCACTGCCACAAATTCTCCTACCTCAAATTTTCTCATGTATGAATTTATTCTTGGCATTCCCCTATCTTTCAGTCTTTTTGTCATGGTCATTCTTGATCCTGACCTCGGTCCATGTGACATTTTTACCATTTTTTTCACCTTTTGATCATTATTACATCCAGTTCCCTGATCCTTATATCGGTACCTAACTTCTCAGCGAGACTTGGACTTGTTCTGCCATCATCACCGCTGATGAGCTCCTTGATATATGTCCCAGCTTCTGCCTCAATGGTTAATATGTGATCACCATTTTCCCTGCATTCCACTGACATTTCAGCTATCCTTCTCTCCCTTACAAGATCAGATCTGGAACTGCTAACTCGTAATGGTGTCCTTTGATATATAACTTTCCCGTTAAATTCCTTACATATCTCCCTTAATTCCTCGCATGAAACAGGTTTGCCAGATTCAAGTTTTGCGCAGTATATCTTGTAATGCTTCTCGTTCTTGATGTTTTTAATCTCCTCCCTGCTTGATGGCCTCATTGATGAGACTACAACTCCAAGATTTGTTTTGTTTATGCTTTCCATTAACTTATTAAGGTCTATACTTCTTAATCTTGGTTCCGTTAGCTCAATTACAAACTCCCGACCATTGCCAAGCATCCTGACGTCAACATCCTCCCTTCCAGCTCCATGGAGCGCATAGTCCTTTCCTTTTCCCATCTCTTTGAGCTGTTCCCCGATCACCGATTCTACTGTATCTGTTTTTTCAGAGTATTTAATCCATCTTGTCTGTGGAATCCCACGCACATTCTTGTTGTAGATACCATATATAAGAAGAGATTTTATCTGGAATTCTATTGACATGTATTCCACATTCACCTTTGCCATTATATCCGGATCAGTTCTGTCAAATTCCTTTCCAGTCATATCCAGATAATATTTTCCAAGCTCACGGCTGAATTCCTTTTTTATTGGTTCTCCAAGATTGCCATATCTCTCCTGTAATACCTTTTCTTTTTCCAGTATATCAGCGGGAAATGATGATCCTATAAGGATTGTCCGGTATTCGTAGCCAGCAAGCCTCCTTTGAATCTCTTCTGCATATTTTGGGATTTCCAGAAATATTCCTGAACACAACGAACAGTATTTCTCTTCAACAAAATTGAGGTCATATCCCAGACATCTGGAAGTGAATAAAATATGGTTACCACGATCCAGGTTAGTCATGGTGTGACCCACAGTTGCAAAAATTCTTCCAGCGCACCTGATACACAGTTTTTCGTTGGATAACTGGGTGAATTTATCCATGCTGGATGCTCATCTTGAATTTACTTCTTTTTCCACATTTGGTCTTTCCTTCAGGAAAACCCTGGAACCACACTCGCATTCTATTTCATTGGTTCCTAAGGACTTCTCGAGAATTCGACCGCATCTTATGCACTTATACTGCATTGTCTACCAGTTCCTCTTTTACTCTCTGGGAGAATTCCGGATTGTAGGACCCCCCAGCGAACTTGTATCCGCAGTGCCTGCAAGTCCAGATACCTGATGCTATCCTGACAACTTTCAGCTGCTTGCATTTCGGGCACTCGTATTTCGCCTTCTTCTGCTTGTAGATTTCACTCCATACTTTCCTTACCGTGACACCGTATCTTGGGCCAAATCTGCCCGCTGGTCCAACTTTCAACGTTCTTCTTGACATTTTTAAATCACCTGCTTGATGTATTCCCTGATTTTATTTCCAACTACTTCCGACATGTCAATTCCCTTTTTAATCTGATCCATGGAAAATGAACCTGAGTTACCCTTCTGCATTGCTCTTATATGTCCATCTTCTGTGAATGTTACGGTCAATCTGGCATCTGACATCTGTTCCTCTTCAACATCAGGGTCACAGACAAGTTCGTCATCTATTTTCGCCATTGTTACAGATATTGGCATGGATCTGACCGGCAGTTTTGTTTCTGGTGATGCTTCATCAACTTTGTATGTTGCTGTGTGCAGTGCAGTCACTACGCCCATTGTGCATGCATCTATCAGGTTCCCGTCATAATCCAGTACGTCAATATCAACGAAAACTATCATTACTTTCTTACCTGGTTCAACGCATAGCTTTTCAAGGTCTATCATCTTGCTCTCCCTTATGCCCCTGTCAACAACCCTTGCTATTTCTATGGACTCCTCATTAGGCGGTCCCGGTTCAAATGTTGGGAATGCCATTGGCAGCATTTCAACGTTTGTTGTCAGAACCCCCTGATTTGGTGTATCTGGGAATGGCTCTCCTGATTCTACCTTCACACCTACAAGAACTTTAGTCTTTCCAAGATTCACAAATGCTGAGCCCTGAGCTCTCGGAATGAAATTTGGCTCTATCCTGATTGCTCTGAATTCATCGAGCTTTCTCTGATCTGCTCTTGTTCCCTCCTTTAACTTTTTACTTATGTATCCCTTCTTTATCTCTGACAAGATTCCACTTGCATCTTTGGGCATTTACTCACCTCCATTCTGTGATTCAGATAGATTCTCAATCTTATATTTTTCAGAGAGCGCCTTTCTCTGAATTTCAGCTATTCTGTCGGTTGCCTTGATTATCATGTCTGTAGCTTTCCCGAATTCCTCCTTGGAAAGGTCTCCATCCATCTGTATCAGTACAACCTGTTTATTCTTTGAAAGTACAGCCATTGGCAGGTCGGCCTGACCAAAATTATCCTCATCTTTTGAAAGATCAAGGACTATTCTGTCCTCCACCTTTCCAGCTGAGCATCCTACTACCATGTCCCTCATCGGTATGCCGGCTGACGCAATGGCAACTGAAGCTGCTGTCAGGCTTGCAATTCTGGTTCCTGCATCTGCCTGTATGACCTCTATGAACACGTCAATTTGCGTTCTTGGAAACTGTTCCACCATAACTGCTGCGTTCAGTGCTTCGGAAATTACCTTGGATATTTCTGTTGATCTCCTGTCTGGTCCCGGCCTTTTTCTCTCGTCCACAGAGAAAGCTGCCATATTGTATCTTGCTTTTATAACACTTTTTTCAATATCCTGGGTGTGCTTGGGGTATGCTTCCCTGGGACCATATACGGCCACAAGTATCTTGTTGCCTCCCCATTCCATGAAGGCGCTTCCGTCTGCCCTTTCAAGAACATTCGTTGTTATTTTGATTGGTCGCAGTTCTTCATCTCCTCTTCCGTCAAGTCTTAATCCATTCTCATTTATCAGTTTCTTATCACTGGGTGTTCCCATTAATTTCACCTTTTTTACTTTTCAAAAATTCTGTAATTCTGTCTGTCAGTCCTGTGGCATGCGCTTCACTTTCTATTAGGCCTATTGCCTCTGAAGCAACAATCACGTTTTCAGGGAGTCCATCTATCCATATAAGCCCATTCTGTCCTATTACAATCCTTGTGAATGTTGCATCCTTTACCATATTGACCATGGAACCGTTCTTTCCTATGATCCTTGGCACCTTTGGTGCAGGAATTGACATTATGTGCCCCCCTTCCAGCTTTCTCAATCCTATTCCTGGTTCCTTCAGCGTAATCCAGCTTTCCTTTATTTCATTTACATTCATTACCTTGGCATACACATAGTCGCCTGTAGTCAGGAATTTCTTCAGGTCGCCGGATATTGTTCTCCATGGTGTATCATTCATGTGAAGCATTGTCATGTAAGGTGATTTTATATCCACTGTCCACATTGATGGACCTACCTCCATGATCTTTCCTATTACCTTGTCACCACGTCTTGGGAAATAACTGCCATTGAACGGGACTATATCTATGTACTCCTCCCCTTTCTGTATCACGCCAAAATACTGTGATGTTAATTTCCCGTCAGCATCCCTGTGCAGGCCATTTCTTGGTTTAAGGTTTCCCGGATCAATGTCATCTCCTGGAAACACAATCTCTTTTATTTCTCTCGTCTTAAATCACATCCTTTATTTCTCATCTTAATTAATACATTTTGTATTTTGTCTATCTCATCTCTCTTTAACAGGGCAATGAAAACTTCTTATATATTGTTTCTTTAATTATTTCAATTGAACTGCAAAGAAATTTTTCGTCCTTATATTTTTCTTATATCTATATCGTCCTTTCCCTT
>JAMDCG010000117.1 GCA_023489425.1 Thermoplasmatota archaeon | reverse complement strand
AATAGATGCTTTATTTCTCCTCAACTATCAAAGAATGTTTCATATTCCATTTTCTTTGAAGAATTTGATTACTGCTTATTTTTATCTTTAATAATGGAGATTACATTACTAGTGGAAAGGAGTCAAAATGTTCTTTCAAGAATGCCCAATATACTTTATCCTAGCTGATATTACCATTTAATTACTAATAGATGGATAGGAATTTAAAACTGATTAAAACACATTTAAGGCGCTCTGAATTACGACATTTATATTCATTGTTCTGTGATCGCTTTTACTAAATAACCAGTATTGTGAATTGAATTAATCTATCAGTTAACAATGCTTATGCTTACTCAAGTAAACGATAGAAAAATATATCAAAGTAAACCAACATCTTTATTAATTCATCAAATTTATTAACAAAGTAAATATACTCAATGGACACAAGTTACAGATATCTGTGGTGATTTTGATTGTATGCAATTATAGAGGATGAACATCTTGCAAGGGTACCTCCTACCCTACTGGGAGAAAATTATGACAAGGCTATAGAAGAAGTTACGAGGGAAACCCTGCAGGGAACTTTAATAGATTATGTTCCTGACAAAAACTCCAGAGCAGACATGCTGAAATGCTATGTCGTTTCCATTCTGAATATTAAAAAAATAGATTATGGAATTATTGTCCATGGAGATGGCGGTGTTTACCAGAAGATACACTATAAGGCACTAGCATTTATTCCAAAGAACAATGAAATAATAGAGGGAATTGTTGTTTCCGTTGTCCCAAAAATAGGAGCTTTCGTCAGATTCGGTCCCTTTGAAGGTTTACTTCACGTTGGTCAGATTATGGATGATAGGATTGACATGGATGAGAGTCAAAACAGGTTAGTTGGAAAGGATACTAACAGGGATATCAGAATAGGAGATCAGGTAAGAGTAAGAATTGTTATGCTTAACCTGGCATCTTCTTCAGTGAGGGACAGAAGAATAGGATTTACAATGAAGCAACCTGGATTGGGGAAATTACAGTGGTTAGAAGTTCCAGCAGTAGGAAGTAATGAACCAGCGGCAAAAAAAGTAACACGAAAAAAGCAGAAACCGGAAGACAGCGAAACTAAGGTAAAGGAGAGTGTTCACTAATGGCAGGAAAATCAACCAAGAAGAGGACAATGGCATGCAAAATATGCAAGAAAATATACATGGATTCACCATGCCCACAACACGGGGATTCTCATATGAGCGATGAATGGTTTGGATTTCTCATAATAAATGACACAGAAAATTCAATAATAGCAAAGACAGCAGGAATTACAGAACCAGGAAGATATGCAATTAAGGTCAGATAAGGATTATATCCTTACAGATGAATCCAAACTTTTAATCCAGAAGAACAATGGAAAAATAACCACTATTGAAGAGATAAAGGAAATAGATCAGAGATTTTTGTATGCGGTTGGAGACTTCACCTGTCAGCTTTTGGAAAAAAATGGTATCGATCCTCAGATAATGATCTTCGATCTAACAACAAAAAGAGGAGAAAAGTCTTATCCGGACAGACCAGGTTCAATACAGGTAGAAAATCCTCAGGGAATCATAAGTGGGAAACTTATTGAGATTATAGAGAAAAGTTTCAATGAAAACAAAAGGATCAAAATCAGAATAATAGGAGAGGAAGATCTTGCAGTTTTACCAATAATTTTTTATGCTCCTGTTAATTCACTGGTAGTTTATGGAATTCCTGATGTGGGAACTGGTTCCATAAGGATTGATGAAAGGGTTAAGGAACTAACTAATTCAATATTAGAAAAAATGGAAGTGAAATGAATGAACTTGAAAATTGAGGAAACTAGAGAAAATAAGCTCTTGAAGAGAAAGGAGATCAAATACACTGTTGAGTTTGAAAAGAACAACACACCATCCAGAGAAGTTGTAAAGGAACTTATAGCAAGAAACACAAACTCAAATAAGGAACTGGTCATAGTAGATTTTAATGAACAGCTTACCGGTTTACATGTAATAAAAGGCTATTCCAAGATATATTCAAAAAAGGAAGACGCCATGCTGTATGAACCAGACTATGAACTATACAGAAATGGTCTGAAAGTAAAGGAGGAGAAGCAATAATGCAGAAGAGAGAGCTTTATAAACTGGAAAACAGTAAGATAGTGAGAGAAAGAAGAAGCTGCCCCAGATGCGGAACAGGCGTTTTTCTTGCAGAACATGAAAACAGATTAACCTGCGGAAAATGCGGCTATACAGAATTCAAAAATAAAAAGAAGAATTAGAGTTCGTCTATTCTTCGTGTAGTTTCTCCAGCGGCCTTTTCTATTTCCTTATATTTTGATTTTTCAATTTCTTTAGATGCTTCATCTTCTGGGCTTATTCTCAGGAGATTTAACAGATGTGTCAATTCTGAATCCAGTATTAGAGATAGTGTTCTTAGCATCTCTGCCTTTTCTGGATCTATCGTTTTTCTCTTGGAAGATACAAAACAGTCATAATGCACACTTCCTTTCTTTGTGAAGGTGAACTTCTGACCCGTATTAACATCTCTGCTGCATTCATAACATTTAAACTGCGCCATACGATGAAAATACATTATGGCATATTAACTGTTTTCACATTTTATTGAATGTAAAGCT
>JAMDCG010000077.1 GCA_023489425.1 Thermoplasmatota archaeon | reverse complement strand
GAAGTTGTATCTGTTTTTACTGGAGATTCACTGTTTGTTGGGGATGTGGGCAGACCTGATCTTGTATATGAAAGCGAGGAGATGATAAAAAATGCCATAAATGATCAGTATAGTACCATATTTAAGAAATTACTCACTTTACCTGACTATGTAGAAATATTTCCAGCTCACTCAGGTTCCTCTTCATGTGGCGGTCTATTCTTAAGCCCAAAGTTCAATTCAACAATTGGATATGAAAGGAGATTTAACCAGTTTTTAAGAGTTAAGTCACTTGAAGAATTTTCTGATATGGTTATAAAAACACTGAAACCTCCTCCAGTCAATGCAAAGAGTATTAGAGAATGGAATCTGGGAAGAAGCATAGAACTCTATAGAGGTAATTCACAATGATTGATGCTGAAACAATAAAAAATGAGCTCATGAATCCTGGGACTGTACTTGTTGATGTAGACCCTATGCCATATCTTGAAATAGGCTATCCAGAAGGGGCTATAAGTCATCCCATATCACTGGAACCATGGGAGGAAAATCTAGAGCGATTAATGGGAAAAAATCACAATGCAATTGCGGTATACTCTTCATTCAAAGCAATAGGAGAGTACGCAAGCCGGCTTGCCTCAGAATATGGGATTCCAGTTAAATTTACGTTTTGCGATGGACTGGAGAAGTGGTCATCACTGGGACTCCCAACCTCTAGAATTAAATCTATAGATGTAGGTACTCTTCAGAAAGAAATAGCTCATTTTACAGTTATCGATGTGAGGGAGAAGGAGGAACTGAAATCGGGTTTTATAGATGGTTCCATTAACATTCCACTAAGTGAAGTTGATACAGCTTTATTCAAGCTTAATCTAAATAATAAATACGCAGTTATTTGTGCTCACGGAAACAGGAGCAGGGAGGCTTCAAAAATACTATCAGAATATGGTTTTGATACCTGCACTGTAAGTGGAGGCATGTCCCAGTGGATTCTTAAGCGGTTTTCAACGAAGTATTAACACATATGAGTGTACTAAACAGGTATACCAAAAGTCAAATATAGTTTTACTACCTAAAGATAAACATGACAGAGATAGTTGGAGGAATAATACTAGAAAAAAAATTACCGGAAACATTACCAAAAGTAACTGTTAGCTGGATCTGGTTTGACCAGATAAACGGGACAGTTGAATGGACTTTTAAAAATAATACAAATTCTAACCAATCATTTTTACTGTTCAGAAATTCCTACTATTTTGGAAATGCATTCTGGCCAGTTTATATTAATAACGATGGCTTTAATGAAAAATTTGCAACCATTGCAATCCCACTTTCAGATTCAGGTGCGAGTAACAACTCTGCTCCCCTATGTGTTGCAGAGTTTCAGGATAAAAAAAGAATAGTGTGTTTTCTTTTCACCCTTGCCCCGAATCAACAGTGGTCAATGATAGAGGGTGGATTCTCAGAAGCATTTTCTCCCTCAGGTTACTCAGCTATAATTGCAAATGTCTCAGGGGCTAAGGATTACTGTATTAAATATGACGAAAAACAGGTTAAGGACTGGGACTCACAGACAGGAACCAACTATACTGGATATTCTCCAAATCCAAGCACATTTAACACTGTAACTGCGAAAGTTCAATCAAATTATGTATCACTATTTAATGATATAATAACTCCGGGTGAATGTCCGACTAAATAATCAGAATAAAAGGATTTTTATAGAGCTTTAATTTCGATCCTCAAAAGTCATCATTCTGCCGTCACCATAGGTCCTGAAATAATATTTGTAAACGCTTTTATCTGATCTTGCCTCGCATTCTCTACCTTTACTGTAGTTCCCAACCAGTTGAATATAATCAATATGACTCCAACCGGTTCTTTTCTTTACCTCATTAACCATGTTTTCAAATATATCTGCGCATATATTGCAACAGAAGAACATATTCTCTCCCTCGATTTCCCTGTAGTATTCTCCCCATGTAGCATCACATAATGCGCATCCTTTTTCATTGTTTGTTTTTATACATCTCACCTCTTTCTATTCTGGCCTCCATATATTCTCCAAAAACTCTTGCTGAATTCAGGTAGGCCGACTGTATATCCTCGAGATTTTCTTTCTCCGCATATTTTTCTATAATGTCCAGTGCAACGTAGGAATGAGAAACATCTGCCTCATATCCTTCCCTTAGAAAATTTTTAACTTCCTGCTTTACTCCCATATCTTTTAAAATCTCTGGATTGAAATATGGGTATTTTGCTCCGTATCTGTTAAGATCCCTGTTTGCAACCAGTTCAAGTGAGTGCATTGCTGCCATGATTTCGATCCATGTTTTTTTCTCTGCTATTTTTTCCCATGTTCTAATGGCTCTCATTGTGGCTTCTAGTGGTGTGGAATTTAAAATTTCCTCTCTTCTAAGACCCAAAGAAATTCCCATCCTTATCAGGAGTTCATGGTGTGAGGGTTCCCTGTTCCCGAAACCCTGCATTTCTGTCATAATGTTTTCCATTTCATAGTCATGTATATCATCAAAATCACTTTTAGCGATTACATATGCACAGGATTTGATCCACTGTTTTAGAAAGTGATGATGCTCAACAGCATAACCCTTCAGTAGATTCTCATCATATTTCTGCATGCCCAGGATAAATGGATGTGGATTTTCCCCTCTAAAATTTAAAACAAAGTTATCTATAATCCATCTTTTTATCCCCTTACTCTCCAGGGAATAGAATCTTGAAATCTTCTTTTCAAGTTC
>JAMDCG010000115.1 GCA_023489425.1 Thermoplasmatota archaeon | reverse complement strand
TTTTTATCAACAAACTTTTTTAATAAGTATTCGTTAACTAAACAACAGGGTAATTTATGTCAGTTGAAGAAGATCTCGTGGAAGTACAGAAGAAAATCGAGAGACGATTTTCTGGGATAGGGAAAGGCAAGTATGCCAGAATCATAAAGATGGCAAAAAAGCCTGGATCTCAGGAATATGTCAAGGTACTGGCTATTACCGGTGCAGGTATTATCTTTTTAGGGGCTCTTGGCTTTTTAATTTACTATCTGATGACTATAGCTTTTTGAGGGTTAAGAATGAGCATACAGGAATATGAATGGATCGAGTGTGAGAGTAAGGAAATTAATTCTTATTGTGGACAGAAGGTAAATATACCTGTCACCATAAGGAATATTGAGAAGGAAAAAAGGACTTTTAAAATAGAATTATCAATGGAATTCATACAAGCTGATTCGTCCATCATTTGGGAAATGGACTTTACAAATAATGATAGAGGAATTCTTCAGTTCAGTCCTGATGGAGATAAGAAATTCGAGAAGAAGCTTGAGCTTGAGGGACATGCGGTAAGAGAAATGATGTTTACCATTGATTCACCTAAGGGGGGAAGTATAGGTGACAGCGTTACGGTACGCATAAGGATAGCATCTGAAGATGGAATCCACTCTGCAAATTTCACAGACAGTATCATCCTCAAACCAGTAATAATTGCCGTAAAAACAAATGTTGGCAAGGAACTTGAGGTTGCCACAAATCTTCTAAATTCCGATGAAAAGGATCTAGAGGAGAGAACTGTTCTTAATCCCACGGCAAAGAGGGAAATAATGGCAATAATGTCTCCATACGAGTTGAGGGGATACTTTTATTTGGAAACCATGCACCCTGATAGAATACCATATCTTGGAAGGTCAATGAGGAATTTCAAGGGTGTTGTTGAAGGAGCAATAAATATAGAGGAGATACAGGAACAACTCACTCCAAAGCCTGCGGTTGCAGGTCTTGAACTGGGATCATTCGTTGAACTTGTAAAGGGGCCATTTAAGGGAGAAAAGGCCAGAATCATGAATATCGACCATGAAAAAGAAGAAGTGACGGTTCAGTTTATAGAGTCTGCTATGCTAATTCCCGTAAAGGTCAAGGCAGAGGATATTAGGGTAATTGAAAGTGGAAAGAAGCAATGAGCTATAAACGGGAATCAAGAGAGAGAAACGAAGCAAGGATAAGAAATATTGAGGAAACGCTAAAACATCCAAAAACCTTAGTTCCCGACTGTCTTGATAAAGTCATGTTCTGCCCTTTCACCGCATATGAAAAAAAACTTAACGGAGAGGTTGATCTCCTAAAATTTGCAAAATCTCATGACGAATTTCTCAGGGGGCTGGCTGAAACAAAGAGGGCAATTGATGATGATGAGTTATCATTCTCTGGGCTGCTTAAAACACCCCATGGGACTGCCACGTTTTTCAAGAAGGGAGACACTGACCAGTATGTACTCGCTGGCATCCAGAACGAAAAGCATGACGTCTTCAGAATGCTGAGTTTTTCACGTATAGTATCATCAGGGAAGGCAGTAATATATTCAGCAGGATCATACTACCGGGCAACCTGCAGGAGCACACCACCAGAATCAAAGTTTATTGAGAACATTTTAAAAGAAGAAAATATCTCATATTCCATAGAAGAAAGTACAGGTCTCTTGGAGGTTGGAACAGGGGATGATTATACGGAACTGTACATCTTTGGTTCTCCACTTTTGCTTTGTGGTTCAATGTCTAAAATAAATACACCTACAAAGATATTCAAATACATTCTCTGCAAGGACCCAATGCAGCTAATCTCATTCAAAATCTCAAAGCTTTCAAGATTTTCAGACAAGTCAGAGAGCAGCATTTTTGCGAGCTATATATCTGGAGGAATGACAGATTCCGACTTCTTTCAGCAGATTGTATCAAAAAGGAGAAATCTTGCAAAATCATCAGGACTATTTCTCATTGGAACAGAAGCTTTTCCAGACATCAATGCTTTTCTATCAAAAATAGACATTTCTGAAAGAGAAAAAAAGGTTATATCGGAACTATGGCCATCAGGAGAGGGTATATACATTGACGATGCCAGCACCAGAAAACTATATGAAATTGTCTGGCCTGAAATTGGGGAACAGATAGTTGAGCAACTCTATCCTGGAGCAACACAGAAACACAGGGATGTAATGAAAGGAAATCCAGTAGAGATTCTTGACAGACTTAACAGGGCTATAAAGCTGGAAGAAACAGAGGAAAGAATGAAGTTGAAGTCATGGTCGACACCATCATCACAGCTGGCAGATCTTATAGCAATAAGCATCACAGAGCAACCAGAATCACTAACCGATTACATATCAAAAATGTCCATGAAGGAGACTGACAGTCAGGCTGTTGCGTATTGCATACAGGAAATTTACAAGCTTAACAGGAGCCAGTCATGGAAGATATCTAGTGATGCAGTGGTTAAAGGAAGGATGATAATGGAATATGTAACCAGGATTATAAAGGACCCATGGAACAACCCTGATGCAACATTTCAGGAGATATCCAAAATAATAAGGTGAATCATGGCACGTCACGTCCTGTCAAAGAAAGATATGAAGATTTTTTTTGAAAAGTTGAGGGAAAATAATCTTTGGGCAGATTTTTTTTCCAATTCTAACATAGAAGTTGAAGAGCATAAGGGAAAGAAATGCTATTCAATTGGTGGAAGGTTCATTGCCTACGAAGAGGACAGACTCCTCCCATCAATTGATCTTCTGAATGCAATAAAACCTGAAATTTCGTCTGTGACAGTGGATAATGGTGCAGTGCCACACATTCTGAATGGAGCTAAGCTATTTGGTAAGGGAATAACCCAGATAGGTGAAAGCATTAGACCGGGAAGCCTTGTCTACGTAAAGGACCCAACAGGCAGGTTTATTGCAGTGGGCATAGCAACAAAATCAACAGAGGAGCTAAAGGTATCAAGAGAAGGCCCAGCCGCCGATATAATCATGTCACCAGCCAAAAACCCATGCACCCAGTGAAACGGGGTTAGAAAGGTATTTATTGAAACAATCCTTACTAGATTATGGCAGAATTATTGAAAGTTGGTTCAAAAATACCGGAATTCGAAACATTAGATCAGCATGGAAAAAGCATGGGAACAAAAGAAATTATGGGAAAGCCTGCAGTTATATATTTCTATCCAAAGGACGATACGCCCGGATGTACAGTGGAAGCATGTGAATTCAGGGATAACATTTCACAGTTCAGGGAAAAGGGAGTCAATGTATTTGGCATATCAGTGGATGATCAGAAATCTCACAAGAAGTTCGAGGAAAAATTCAACCTGAATTTTCCGTTGCTTGTGGACAGCAGTAAGAAAATAAGCGAACAGTTTGGCGTACTTGGTGAAAGGTCTGCAAAAAGAGTAACTTTCATAGTGGACAGCAAAGGAACGGTAGTTTATGTCTATCCCAAAGTATCACCAAAGGGTCACACTGAAGAGGTAATGAATAAATTAAAAGAATTAAAATTAGTAAATTAAGGATCAGGCAAGTACAAATTTATAGCCGTAATAGATTATTCCACTTTTTCCATCTTCAGCTATTTTCCTGAAAACTTTTCTAACCCTTTTCCCTTCCTTTATCTCTGCATTTCCCACATCTACAAGCTGACCTGTGACCATAGGACCCTCATCCAGTTTGATCAACGCCAGAACATATGGTTTTTGTCGTGAGAATGCAGGTGGTGCTTCGTGTACTATGGTAAACGAAAATATCTCACCATCACCTGAAAGCTCGTGATCAACCATTTTCCCGATAGAATCTCTGTGACACACAGGGCAAATGTCCCTTGAGGGAAAATATATCCTACCACAATTGCCACACTTCTTTCCAAGTAATCTATATCTGTTTGGGCTCTCTCTCCACATTCTTGATAATTCTCCCATTTATTCCACCCCCAGTATATGAACAACAGATGCAACTCCTGAACCTGCCATGTTATGTATCATAGCATTTTTTGCATCTTTGACCTGCCTTTTGTTTGCTTTACCCTTTAATTGCAAATATGCCTCAACTGCCTGGCCAACACCAGTTGCACCATAGGGAAATCCTTTAGCTTTTAAACCTCCAGATGGATTAACCGGCAATCTGTCATTAAGAGCTATACCCTCTTCGATCAGATCTTTTGCCTTCCCTTTTTCAGCAAAGCCCAGATCTTCAAGAGCCATCAACCCGTAAATATTATACGAATCATGGATTTCAACAAAAGACATATCGGAGTTCTTCAGGTTTGCATCCTTAAGTGCCTTTCTTGCCGCCAGCTTGGTAGGTTCAACTGTGTAGAGGCATTCCCTGCTGTGGAGTGCAAATGGACCCTGAGACATAGCAGATGACAAAATCTTAACACCATCTATGGAATGTTTTTTGACATATTCTTCAGAAGCAAGTATAATACTTGATGCACCATCACTTAGAGGTGCGCAGTCCATTAGATTGAGGGGTTCAGCAATCAGCGTAGCATTCAGAGCCTGCTGAATCGTTATCTTATTCCTGAAATGTGCATTCTCATTAAGACTTGCATTTAGATGGTCGTTTACTGACAGTTTTGCAAGAACGTCCTTAGAAACGTTAAAATCCTTCAGGTACTTTCTAGCAGAAAGGGCAGCTAAAGCAGCAGGAGTTCCACCTTCAAATGCTTCCCATTCCCTGTCAAGAATGGAGGAGGTTATGTCAATATTCTCGTTTCCATATAGTTCTGTCATTTTTTCCGCTCCTCCTACCATTACAGTATCATACTCACCTGATCTGATTGCCAGATATCCTTCTCTTATGGCTGCACCTCCGGATGCAGTCGAAGCTTCGATTCTCATCGATGGGATGTATTCCGAAGATACCCCTGCCTGATCTGACATCAGTGCGCTTAAATGTTCCTGTCTGCTTATATCTCCTCCAAGGCTATTACTCATATAAATGGCCCCAAGATCTCTTGTTCTAATCCCTGCATCTTCAACAGCCTTTAGCCCCGCTTCCACTGCAATATCTCTCAGTGATCGATCCCACAATTCTCCGTATTTTGCTTCTCCAGCTCCTATTATGTAAACACCCTTACTCAACGTCTTCACCCAGTATTAATTTCTTCTTAAATTTGGCATACATTCCATAATCAAGGAATATTGTATCCTCTAGCAACTCCCTTACAGTTACTGCACCTCTTTTATGCAGATTCTCTATTTCCGAATTCACTTCGATGTGAAACGCATCAGAACCTGCCCCTGAACCAAATGATACAGCAAGTATTCTATCGCCATCCTTGGCAACATCAAGTATGGCTGAAAGTCCAACCATCATGGCTCCAGAATATGTGTTTCCTATGTAAGGAGTGAGCAAACCTTCCTTATACTGTTTTTCCTCAAATCCCAGCAATTTCGCCGCCCTGGTAGGGAATTTACCGTTTGGCTGATGAAACACTGCATAATCGTAGTCTTCAGGTTTGGTTTTCATTCTCGCCATCATCTCCTTTCCTGCAGATACAACATGTTTGAAATAGGCCGGTTCACCTGTAAACCTCTCTCCATGAGTTGGATATGGCTGCCCTTCTCTCCTCCAGAAATCTGGTGTGTCTGAAGTAACAGAAAGGGTTGATTTAATCTCTGCGGCAACGTTCTCATTCCCTATGATCATGGCTGTTCCCCCAGCTGATGCTGAATATTCTAATACATCACCAGGTGCACCCTGAGAGGTATCAGAACCAATAGCCATTCCCATTTTTATCATACCTGATTGCACCATTGCAAGGACATTTTGCATCCCTGCAGTGCCTGCTTTGCAGGCGAATTCGTAATCTGCTGCAAACATGTCGAAATTTGCTCCTATTGCTGAAGACACAATTGTTGCAGTTGGTTTTACTGCATAGGGATGGCTTTCTGATCCTATATACATAGCTTCTATCTGTTCTCCCCTGAGACCTCCTCGTTTTAATGCCGTCCTTGCAGCCTCAACAGATATTGTTGCTACATCTTCATCTGGAGACGGAACAGATTTACTTAGAATGTAAATACCATTCTTTATATTCTCCGGATCTTCACCCCAGATCCTTGCTATTTCATCAGGTTTGATCCTGTATTTTGGGATATAACTCCCATAACTTACTATTCCGTATTTTCCCATATTTAGGGTTAAAATTTCAAAGATATTTAAAAATTGTTAAATATGGCTTCGACAGATGACTAATATAAACTTCATAAGTTAGAAAAAATGAAGATAAAGTCAGTAAACATGAAATCCGACAAGGGCACATCATGCAATAAGAATTAGTGAATAATATCAATAAAAAATAAATAGATATAATATCTATCTCAATGGGAATAAAATGGATGAACTATCAGTAAACGCAAAAAAGGTTTACGATGCACTGAAAAAAATAAACGCAGTATCAGAAGACAAACTGAAGACTGCAGATGACATAATGAAAGCCTCAAATCTTGGTAAGGCTCTTGTTAATGCTGCTCTTCAAGAATTGCTAAACAAATCCTATGTTAAGAGGATTGCAAGGCAAAAAAGTGCAGGTTATTACGTAACAAAGTAAATTATCTTACACATAAATTTAAGTATATTCTTATACATGCAGATAAGGGGCAATGACCACTCTAATTCTGAATATAGACAGGGATAATGATTACGGAGAAAAGTCCGGTGTTAAGGGACCGGTAGTAGGTTATTCCCAGTGCTATAATGCAGCGGTAAAGCTTATAACCGCTGACCCAGAAGATTCTGATGCAAACGCTCTTTTTGGTGCTCTTAAGCATTATGAAGACCTGCAGTCAAGAGGGGAAGATGTTGAAATATCTCTTGTTACAGGTGATGATGATGTGGGAGAAAAATCAGACGAGATTATTTCAAAGCAGCTTGATGATGTATTCTCCGAGGGAAAATATTCAGATTGTATTCTAATATCAGATGGTGCAGAGGATGATTATGTAATTCCACTAATTCTCTCTAGGACAAAAATTAGATATGTTAAGCATATAATTGTAAGGCACAATCAGAATATAGAATCACTTTACTATTATATTGTTAAGGCAATGAAAGACAAGAAATTGCTTAAGAAAATCTTCATTCCCGTCGGTCTGATCCTTCTTGTATATGGTATAGCTGTTCTTTCGTTTGTGGCATTCTTCGACCTGACTGGAAGATTGACAACAAGTCCTTCCCTGTACGCTTACACGCTTGTTATAGTAGTTCTTGGAGGTTATTTCACAGAGCGTGGCTTTGATATTAGAACAAGGATTGACAAGGTTTTAAACGAGGTTAAAGCATATTCAGAGGAAGCCAGAGTAATGTTCATATCAACAATAGTTTCCATTGGAATATTCCTTGTTGGTATAGCGTCCACATATTCCATACTCTATGATCTTAAGATGCTCCCTCTTGACAGAATACTTTATTTTCTTCAGATATTTGGGTTATGGGTCTACGTTTCGATCGTGACAAGAGCATTATTCAAGATAGCAGATATCTACATCGGCGGATCTCCAAGATCTGATACCCTTTTTTACGCTGTTTCATTTTCTCTATCGGCAGAACTTCTGATTCTTGGGATACTTGGATACCTGAGATATTCACTGAAATATGTTGGGTTTAATCAGGCGCTAGAGTCTTTAATCATAATTATGGTCGGAATAGTTGTTGCACTGGTAACAGCAGCAGTACACAGAAAAAGGACAGCCTTTCTTGGATCAGGAAGTTACACAAGTAAAGATCAGACATGATACAGTGGGAAGACCTATACGAAAGAATCTGCAGGGAGCTTGTAATAGACTGCAAATCAGATTATACTTCTACAAAAGTTCTGAGTGCAATGGCAATTCATCAGGTAACATTCATTAAAAGAATTAATTCGTTCAGAAATGGTAATTTTATCATATACGGACCAGCAGGGAAAATAATAGAAAGAAAAGAAAAAGGTGTGGTATCTGTTGTCGCGGATTCTGCCATAGACCGGTTCAAAAATTTTGTACCTGATATAATTGTAACAGATCTAGATGGAAACCTCGAAAGGATCATGAGTTGCTGGAAAGATGGAACAGTACTTTGCATACATGCCCACGGAGACAACATAAAGAGAATAATGGAGTTCGTCCCAGCGCTTGAAGGAGATTTTCTTGGCACATGCCAGTCTAGCAAAACAGAAAACCTGTTAAATCTACATGGGTTTACAGATGGTGATAGAGCAGTTAAACTGGCACAGTTTCTTGAAGCTCAGACCATTAGACTGGACGGCTTCGATTTCAGGACTCCAGTCAGCAAATATGGAAGCAGAGATAAGGAAAAAAAACTGAGATTCGCCGAGATGATAATACTTGATTCAGCCAGGGAAAGAAATGGAAAAGAATTTAACTTCATTCCTGAGGTTTTCTGATAATCTCTCCATTTTGAAAAATAACTGGAAATGGAACCAGATCTCTTTGAAGGCATAGCTCGACATCTTTCTTTCCACCTATCATGCTAAGTCTTTTTGTACCCTGTCCCTTCCTGGTCTGTTCTATGTAATAATCAAACTGATCTTTTCCAGTTTCCAGATATGTTTTAACAAACATTCCAAAGTAATAATCCTCATCTGCATAGCCATCTGGTCTCCCTGAAAGAACAGCCTCGATAACACTGAAATTCTTAAGGAAGGGTAGTGTTGCAAAGACATTGGCATAGGAGCAGATAAAAATCACTTCAGAATCCTTTATTTTATTCAGAACCTTTGTTCCATTTGTTGATGTAAAAATGATTGTTTTTCCATCCAGATCTGTATTCATAACCTCATAGGGGGAGTTACTCATCTGGAAGCCGGGAACCTTGAACCCGTACCTTTCACCGGCAATAATGTAATCAGGATATTCATTTTTCATTTTCTTTGCGACAGATACTGAACTTACTGGAATTATCTTACTCGCGCCTTTCTTAAGCATCAGCGGCATGGTCGTTGTTGATCTGTATATATCTATGAGAATTTTTGGGTTTTTAGAAAATTGATTTTCCTTCCTCCCGTTTACAATATTTACTTCCACACATGGTAAAAGTAAAAAAGTATTAAAATGAAACACATATACCCTTTGATTATCATGGCACAAGAAGTAAGAACAATGGTTGAAGGAGGCAAAGCATCCACAGGACCACCTCTTGGTCCAGCTCTAGGCCCTCTGGGACTTAACCTGGGACAGGTCGTGAAGGAAATCAATGAGAAGACCAAAGATTTCGCAGGAATGCAGGTTCCAATAATCTTAACTGTTACAGACGCAGCAAAGAAAACATACGAGATCAAGGTAGGAGTTCCACCCACATCTGCTCTGCTGAAGAAGGAACTAGGAATTCAGGTCGCTTCAGGTAAAAGAAAGGAAGTAACAGCAGGTGATGCTACATTGGAACAAATCAAGAAGGTCGCTCTGGCAAAGAAAGATTCTATGATGGCAAACGATCTTAAGGGAGCAGTGCTCGAGGTTCTGGGAACTGCTTTTTCATCAGGAATAAAAGTGGATGGAAAGGATGCAAGAGATGTCCAGAAATTGATTATTAGCGGAGAAATAAAGATAGAATAAGGGAAAATATTTAATTCCACATTTCAATAGGGGATAAAGAAGCTATAGTAGAACAATCCCGTTTTACTGCGGCAAAGCCTCAGGAGGGAAATATGTCAATAGAAGAAAAAGTGAAACAAGCATTAAAAGAGTCAAAGGAGAGGAAATTTACAGAATCTCTTGATCTTTCAGTTAACCTGAAAGGGGTTGATTTAAGCAATCCTAAAAACAGAATTAACGATGAGATCTCACTTCCCAAGGGAAGGGGAAAGGAGATCAAGGTTGCCTTATTTGGAAGTGAAGAGATGAGGGGAAAAGTGAAGGATACAGCCGATTACGTTTTTGGCGCAGAGGATCTATCCAAATTCGCCGAAGACAAGAAAGGGTTCAAGAAAATAGTAAACCAGGCGGATTTCTTCCTTGCGGAAGCTAATCTTATGACTACAATTGGACGATCACTTGGTCAGGTTCTTGGTCCAAGAGGTAAAATCCCAAGAGCTGTGCCCCCAAGTCAGGATCCTTCCAGTCTCATAGTCTCACTCAAAAAAACAGTGAGAGTAAGGAGCAGGGATAAGAGAACATTCCACGTACCCGTTGGAATGAAGACAATGCCAGAGAAGGATATAGCTGATAATGTGAGAGAAGTCATAAAACGAATCACAGCCCATCTTGAAAAAGGTTATGGGAACATCGACAGCATATATATAAAAACAACAATGGGTAAGGCTGTTAAGATAGATGAAGGTGATTTGTGATGACAGTTACACCTCAATGGAAAGTTGATTTGGTTGATCATATTGCATCCACAATCTCGGAAAGTCCAGTGACTGCATTTGTAAGTATCAAAGGTATAAGAAATAAACAGTTGCAGGGGATTAGAAGAGCACTGAAGGGAGAGGCAACCATAAGAGTGGTAAGAGGAACACTTCTGGAAAAAGCCCTGGAAAAGGCAGGAAAGAAAAATATAGAAAAACTAAAGGAATTTGTGGGCGGTCAGATAGCACTTGTAACAACATTAGATTCACCTGCAAAGTTATACTCAAAACTGGAAAAGAACCGGCAAAAATCAGCTGCAAGGGGCGGAGAAATTGCAGAAGAGGATATAGTTGTGCCAGCTAAGGATACAAATTTCCCACCTGGCCCAATGATCAGTGAGTTTCAGAAAGTTGGGTTGCAGGCAGCTATCGAAAAGGGAAAGATAGTAATAAAGAAGGAAATGCTATTTGTCAAGAAAGGGGACAAAATATCAAAAGAAAAGGCAAAGATCCTTGAAAAACTTGAAATTCTGCCCCTAGATGTAGGTCTCGATGTAGTTTCTGCATATGAAGATGGCATCATATTTGACAGAGAAGCCATGTCTCTGACACCAGAAAAGGTAATGGCTGATATTGCATCTGCATTCTCGCAGGGTAAGGTACTTGCAACTGACATAACATTCATTGTGAAGGAAATAATGCCAGAATTAATAGTGAAGGCAAGAATTCAGGCAGAGTCACTCGCAATGGAAGCCAATTTCGTAGACGAGAACAACATGGCATCTTTCATTCTGAAGGCTGTATCGCAGGCTTCAGCATTACAGAATGAACTCGAGGGAGAACCCGAGGAAACAAAGGAAGCGACAAAGGAAGAAAAGCCCAAGGAAGAGGATGGGGCTGCAGGGTTTGGAGCCCTGTTCGGATAAAGGAGGTAAAAAGAATGGAATATATATACGGAGCCCTGTTGCTTCATGCAGCAGGAAAAGAAGTAGATGAGGAAAAACTGAAAAAGGTGCTTGAGGACGCTGGTGTAACACCAGATGAGGCAAGACTGAAATCTTTAGTATCAAGTCTTAAGGACGTGAATATTGAGGATGTAATAAAGCACGCAGCAGCTGCACCTGTAGCCGCTGCTCCATCACAGGCACCTGCAAAGAAAGAGGAAAAGAAGGAAGAGAAGAAAGAGGAAAAGCCTGAAGCAAACGAAGAAGATGCAATGGCTGGCCTGAGTTCATTATTCGGATGAACAGATGAACTGGAAAGAGTTTATTTCAGGAATTATTCTTTATTTTCTTCCCATAGCAATTTTCGTAGTGTCTATATTTGTAATACCTAATGCACTGTGGGTTGCAATATCGATAATCTGGATATTCACTTCACTTTTCTATAAACTTCTAACCCTTCCAGATTCTCAGGAACGAAGGGAAAGGAACAACTCTTTTTAATTATTTTATCAATAGGAAAAAATCCGAGAACATTTGTATAACACTTTTAGATGTACATATAGAAATACAAACTACTGTTTTGTTCATCATACATAAACAGGTATTCTCAATAAATCGTCTCATCTGTAAATTTAAAAAATTTTGATATGAACTTATTTCCAGACTTTATCAAATATAAAACCAGACTTAAGCCTTAACTAATTTATGTTTATTTAATTTAGATTGAGTCGGCAATAAAAAGTAAATGATTTTTTTAAAAATTGGTTAATACGTCATATCTGGATTAGGAGGTAGTTGTTTCTTCTTTAACACTAATCCAACTATTAGTACTATAAATCCAACGAACCCTAAAACACCACCGAGTAAAACAGGAAGAAGTGATACAAGTAGTGAATCAATGGATTTTTTAATCATTGTAACCTTCGCCTGATAAGTTCCAAATGTAACAATAACATATGTTCCGGGAGTTATACTGGTATATTCAATTGTTGTTACACCAGACGTAGTGGTGGTAGAACCATTAACCTCATATTTGTCAACATTGCTTGAAGTGACTACACTCGCATCACTGCTGGGAATTAGAGCCGTTTTGCTGTTATTTGAAGTAAGCACAAGCAACTGACCAGATGAAACATTAATGCTGGAACTCTCCCACTGGGAAGTTCCTTTTTCGGTAAACGTTGGAGAAGTGGCAATTCCTGAAATTCCAAGGTCTCCTCCTGCATAGAAAAGAGCCACTCCTACGATAAGTAGAATGAGCCCAATAATAACTATATTTTTACGCATTGAAATCCTACATACCATAGAAAAAGAGTTAATTAAAATTTCCGAACATTGATGTATAATTTTCATTCTCTTAGATAAATAATTGAACTTTAATCCACATATATGAAACAATTCTAACTCAAATAGATAGATCTATACCCATTCACTTGTGCATTAATTGGATTATTTTAGTATGTTGGATCTTATACCATTACAAAATCTTAGATATAAACTTAAAACAAGGAGAAGAGTAATTCATGAATAGAAGTGTAATTGGATAGAGAATATAACTGACAGTTTAATCATTTAGTAGGGTGTAACTCACAGAAAGAGAAGATAATATTCATGATAACACTACATAATAGTGAATAATAAAGTTTTGATAACAGGGTTTGAGCCATTTCTTGAATTCACAGATAATCCGTCTAAAATATTAGCGGAGTATTTTGATGGAAGAATCGAAGACAATATTGAATATCACGGAAAGGTATTGCCCGTAGATTATTCTTTAATAGAATCTAGACTCGTTGAGGCAATTGATAAGATCAATCCCGTTCTGATAATTGGCACCGGATTGGCAGCTGGTAGATCTAAAATGTCAATTGAAAAAATAGGAATGAATTATAAACATTCTACAAATCCTGACAACAGCGGAAAAACAGTAAATGGTGAAAAGATAGATCAAAGCTTTCCCGATGGTATGTTCTCCATGCTGCATGTGGAATCTCTGGTTGACGAACTGAACTTTATGGGAATCCCGGCAGAAATGAGTTTTTCAGCAGGAGCTTATCTGTGTAACAATGCACTGTTCATAATACTTAGAGAATGCAGAAAGAGAAACATAAAAGGCGGTTTCATTCATCTTCCAGTAAACACAGAGTATGCAGCTAAATTCATGAGAAAAAATTACCCCAGTCTGCCTGTGAATTTAATGATTGAAGGGTTAAGGCATGCTGTACAAAGTGAAATTCTTAAAATATAAACCTAAGTGGATATAAGGTATCAGATAAAATTTATCAATTATTCTTAAATCAAAAATTGTATTTCAGGCGTAAATTTTGAACATTTCATTATTGTGGCAGAATAAGGTGATATAATAGTAGAGTTAATTTAATTTCCTCAATTGTATGTGGGTATTATGAAGATAGTGGAGTGTGTTCCAAATTTTAGTGAAGGCAGAGATAGAGAAAAAGTAGAAGCAATCACAAGGGAAATTGCCTCCGTTGGAAATGTTAAAATTCTTGATATGGAAATGGATGCAAGTCATAACAGAAGCGTTGTTACATTTACCTGCGAACCTCAGTATGCAGTGGAAGCTGCTTTCAGGGGAATCAGAAAAGCATCTGAATTAATAGATATGGACAGTCATCAGGGAGAGCATCCCCGTTTTGGGTCGGCTGATGTTATTCCATTCATCCCTGTGTCGGAGGTTTCACTCAAGGAATGTGTAGACCTTGCAAATCAGTTAGGAAAGAGAGTTGGAGAAGAGTTGAAAATCCCGGTATTCCTGTACTCGGATGCTGCTTTAGCGGAAAATAGAAAGAATCTTGAGAATATAAGGCACAAGAATTTTCAGTATGAGCAATTGAAGACAGAGATTGGAAAGGGAGATTATATACCGGATTTCGGTCCTCTTGAATTAAGCAAGGCTGGAGCATCTATTATTGGAGCAAGAGATTTTCTGGTAGCATACAATGTTAATTTAAGATCTCAGGACATGGAAATTGGAAAGAAAATAGCAAAGGCTCTGAGGGCTAAAGATGGCGGACTTAGTTTCGTAAAGGCTCTGGCATTTTATCTTGAAGACAAGAAATGTGTCCAGATATCTATGAACCTAACAAATTACAAGAAAACTCCCGTATACAGAGCATATGAAATGGTGAGACTTGAAGCTATTCATTCTCATGTAGAATCTTGAGGATTCTATAATTGCATCCAGAGGGATTAGACCGATAACTTCTGACTCCATTATCTCTATACCATACCTTGATGCTTCAAGTCTCACCATTTCATATGCTCTGTATACGGGAGTTTTCTTGTAATTTGTTAGGTTCATAGATATCTGGACACATTTCTTGTCTTCAAGATAAAATGCCAGAGCCTTTACGAAACTAAGTC
>JAMDCG010000069.1 GCA_023489425.1 Thermoplasmatota archaeon | reverse complement strand
CAGAAAGGAACAGATCAAAGGTTATTGAGAATTATTCAGGTCAGCAAAAGGAGGTTGAAATAGTTAACTTTTATCCGTTTCCATACTATGAGAAAATGCCAGTTTATGAGAAATTCTCCATACTTA
Organism: Thermoplasmatota archaeon; assembly: GCA_023489425.1. The sequence continues at coordinate 2,638 of JAMDCG010000069.1, read as the reverse complement.
GATCAGTGATTGGAATAAGGAGGGCCATGTTAAGAAATGACTTAATTGCAGAAGTTACCAAAGAGACAATTAATAGAAGCCTTGGTATGAGCACCTATGACCTCTGGGAATCCATCAGTAAGATTTTAAGTGAAGGAGTTGAGGCAGGTCTTCTGGAGGAAACTTCAGAGGGCATAAAAATGGTTGGGTTTAAGTTTACCTCAAGAAGGAAATTTATGGAAATTTACGACAGATATTTTCTAAAGGTTAATAAGACAACACTCTATGATTTTTAGACTGGAGATTTATTGGATTTACTATGCGATCAGAAATCCCAGAGTCATGCCAAGAAGTGGTGATACGACCCACATAATTACAATGATCAAAAATGGTCTTATCTGCATTGCCTTCGTTTTATAAGAAAGACCTGTCCCGAAGACACTTGATGTGAGTGTCTGAGTACTCGGAAGCGGCAGTGCGAAAAATGTGGCACCCTCCACCAGAATGCTTGATACGAGAAGCGATACGGTTGCATTCTGGTATCTCATGCCATACATATCCTGCGAAATCCTTCTGATAACTCCGCTACTCATGAATGCAGCTCCAAGAAATATTGCAATTATCATTGTGGGGATGGTTAAGTATGATGACCTTTCAAGTGAGGCAAGAAGGCCAAAAGTGTTTGCCCCTAGAGTGAAAGCTGTTAGGAACGAGATAGTTACAAGAAATAGTTTATAGAATCGTGCTGTAGCCCATACGTTCTTTACGCCTATCTTGTTCAGATTGAGATTTAGAAAATATGAGGATAATATGGCGAGAATAGGAGCCACGATCCAGAGAGCAATTATCATTATTACATACAGGGAATCATAATTATACCCTGTTCTCAGTCCTATTCCAATGGATGTACCAACTATTGCCATTATGAGAGAAAGTGGTATTCTAGCTAAAGTTGCAATAATGAACATTATAATTGATACTCCAAGTACTATGAGTATCAGATTGCTTTTTTCAGGCATTATGAGGAATAACGAGTTTGATAGAAATCTTCCCTCTATGATCAAACCAAGAGAAAACCCTGTTGCCCCAAGTGTAAGCCCAAAATGTCTTGATACAATTCGGGAGCCGACTATAGTGCCTACAGCCGCAGAAATATTGTTGCCTGAAACGACCGCGCTCAATATGCCAATAAGAGCGATTGCAATATAAAGTGAAATCATCTGGATACTGAAAGCATTGTATTGAGAACAAGATCGGATATATCCTCACAGTTATCAAGAAGGTCGTCAAGGGTGTGTACTATGGAGTTGATGTGATTAAACATCAGGTATGAAATACTTTCTGATGTCCTGTAAAGCCTATCTATGATTCCATCTTTGATTTCATCCACTTTTTCCTCCATATCCTGAATATTTCCCCTGACTTCCTTAATCTGGTCAATATCTGCCACTTCAAGCATCCTGTTTACTTTTTCTATGGCTTCAAGATTGATCTCCAGAATATTAATGAAACTGGCATAAAAACCCTTTATTGGCTCCATATGGAACCCGTTTGCTATAAAACTATCCTTTGCCCTGGACATTTCTCTGGCAATCCAGTATGTCTTATCAATTATGTCATCGAACTTTTCTATAAGTGTTAAAAAATTGTCCATCAGTGTTGAACCAATTGCTCCTGAAGTTATGTCTCTTTTTAAATTCAATGTAATTTCATCTGCATCCTTTTCGTTTTGTCCAATTTTCTTCACCATACTTTGAATTTCAGATTCTGGCTTTTCAAAGATTTCCATAAGCATTTTTGAGTTTTCACTAGCCAGAGAAAGATACTTTTCCATGTTGATTAAAGATTGCCTTTCCCCTATGACCATGAGTTTCTTCAGGAAGTGGTAATTTACCATTTTATGCAATTACAAACCAATATTTAAAAATTATTAGTATTTAAAGAAACATATATAGAGGTATATAGAAAATATATCATTTTTTATATAGCTTCAAGCGCTATTTAGATTTAAAGTAATTAATTTGTCCCATGACCAAACAAATTATGGAATGTTAAAGAGATAGATTCTTCACATCCATCTGGGAAAGGTTGGCCTTCACGCTGTAAAAATCCCATTTCAGAACAGATCTTGCCTCATCAATATTCAGAGACGAATCTCTAGGTCTCCTGGCAATCTGCCCAGAAAATTCCTTACTTTCTATAATTTTTGAAGAATCCAGCCTGAAAAAATCAGCAATCCTGAGTGCAAAATCTTTTCTTGAAATGCGTTCGCCACTTATGTTTATCTTACCACTGAAGTTGCTTTTAATTAGTTCAGATGCTGCCCTGGCCAAATTTTTAGAGTGTATTGGCGAGTAGTATGAATCTATCACCCTCACCTCCTTTCCATCTCTTAGCCTTTTATAAACCACAACTGGAAAGTTGTTCTTAACACCATAAACACCAGATGTTCTAACTATGAGATGATTGGGTACAGATTCAACTGCCATGTCCCCCATTATTTTACTCATTCCATAATAATTTATTGGATCCGGTACAGAATCTTCAGAATAATTTCCTGCCTCACCGTTAAAGACAAAGTCCGTTGAGAAATGAATGAATCTTATGTTATTTTTAATTGCATACGTTGCCATTACCGAAGGAGATGCTGCATTTATGT
>JAMDCG010000004.1 GCA_023489425.1 Thermoplasmatota archaeon | reverse complement strand
GGAAGCTTCCCTAATATTATTCAACCCAAGGATGACCTGAGTAAGTCTTTCAAGACCCAGTCCCCATCCAGCATGTGGCGGCATACCATACCTGAATGTTCTAAGATAAAATTCAAAATTATCTGAATTTAAGCCTTTTTCCTCTATTCTACTTTTTAATTCATCCGGATTGTGAACTCTCTGGGCACCAGAAGTTAGCTCTATCTCCTTAAACTGAAGATCATATGATTTCGTAAAGTTCCTGTTATCGTCAAGCGTTGCTGTATAGAATGGTCTCACCGTGGTTGGCCAGTTTATTATGAAATAGAAATTTTCAAATCTTTTTCCAATAATCTTTAGACCTTCGTTGTTCAGATCTTCCCCATCCTTCTGATCTACGCCTTCCTGCTTGAGGATTTTAACGCATTCACTGTATGTAATTCTTGGAAATGGAGTAACTGGTTTTTCCTTTACCAGGGACACTTCCTTTGCGTCTGGCACAGAATTCAGGAAATTCTCTACACCAGCTGCGATGGATTCTTCAAGCATCTTCATTGCATCCTCATGATTGGAGAATGCCATTTCTATATCAATGGATGTAAATTCGTTCAGATGCCGTGGTGTGTTGTGCTCCTCAGCCCTAAATGCTGGACCCACCTCAAACACCTTTTCTATTCCTGAAGCAATGAGCATTTCCTTGTATAATTGTGGGCTCTGATTAAGGAATATATCCTTTTCGAAGTATTTTACACCAAAAAGTTCTGCACCTCCCTCAGTTGCAGCCGAAACGGTTTTTGGGGTTTGAACCTCAGTAAATCCCTTATTCATAAGGTAATTTCTTATACCCCACAGCAGTGCGGATTTTATGATAAATATTCTGTGATGTTCAGGCTTTCTAAGATCCATAAATCTATTGTTAAATCTTGTATCAAAATCAACCTCAACCTCATCCACAATTCCAACTGGGAGTGGAACCTCAGCCCTGTTTAGAATTTCCATTGAGTCAACAACAATCTCCATTCCCAGTTTGCTCATCACCTTTTCAGGAATTTTCCCGGTGATTGAAACAACACTTTCTCTTGTTATGTTGGTCAGATCAGCAAAATGTTTATTTTCTTTCCTGAAAGTAGCCTGAATAAGTCCACTGCTATCTCTCAGTATTATGAAACCTATATTCTTCATGACTCTTATTTCCTGAGCCCATCCCATTAAACTTATACTTTCTCCAGAAGTTAATTTATTAACATCCTTAACAAAAACAGTTTTCATCGTTCACGCATTTTGAAGTTTCTAAAAACTTTTTCTAATATAAATTGATTTGATTTTTTGACATCAATTAAATTGCCATATCTCTTACACCTGAAGCACTTTTCATCAATTTCTTTGCAGGATTTTCATTAATCCAAACTAAATGACTCATGCTATTACCTAAATAACTACAATACTTTTGTAGATTCTATGGCGGTGTCAAAGGCATATATATATGAGAATTCTGGTGACATTATAGGTCTTGAAGCATTTCCTTTTTCACTCATGATGTTATTCAATGTGTATTCAATGATATACCTTCACTATTACTTTCCAAAAGCTTGTGAACAATTTCAATTACATGGCTGCGGGTGTTAATGTAAATAATACTAAATATAGGTATGAAATTGTTGGATATGGATAAATCGAAGATCCCACTAATTCTGGCGATCTTAGTTATTTTAATTCTGGTAGTTTCTATGTTACCAGAAAGTTCAACTAATCATAACAGTTCAAATAATGTTACATATATGCAGAGCAGTACAGGTAAAAACCTGGTAATAATCAATTTTGACTATTCAGTTGACCCGGGAGCGGTGGACATGTTCAACAGTGCATTGAGTGGGTTGAACAGCACCAATACAGCAGGTGTTGTCATTGAAATGAACACCCAGGGTGGCCTGATAGATAGCATGCTTACCATAATAGACGATATTAATCACACCGAATCCCTTGGGATTCCAGTTTTCACATATATCACCACAAATGGTTTCGGTGCATATGCAGGCGCATACATAGCAATGGCCTCTACACAGGTATGGATGGCCAGAGGTTCAGTAATAGGTCCAGCAACTCCCTCAGAGGATGCATCCGATTTCCAGTCCCTGATGATAAGCCTTGCACAGGAACATAATCATAATGCCACAGCCGCATCTCTTATGGTAACCAATGGCGCAACCTATTCATATTCCAGCGCCACATTAAATGGGCTTATCAATGGAAACACAACCAGTTTCAACAACTTTCTGGCAAGAATAAACATGGCTGGATACCACCAGGACACAATTTCCGAATCCTATTTTGACCAGTTTGTCAGTTTCATAAGTAATGCCACAGTGGATGGTCTTCTAATTTCATTCGGTTCACTTGCCATATTACTGGATTTATACCACCGAACAATTTTTATGACATTACTCGGTTTAGGTTTGATAATTTTGGGGTTCCTCGGTTCACAGTTGATCGATGCTTCAGTCGTGGGTCTTGTATTTCTGGTTATGGGCTCCATACTTATATTTCTGGAGTTCAAGACTGGACATGGAATAGCACTTATGGCTGGTGTTGCTGTTGATATAATAGGAACTCTATTTCTTGTATCTCCCCAGTATGATCTTACTGCACAACCCTATTCTTCTGGATATTCGCCTTCTCCAATAAACGACTCATTCATAATAACTGCAGTACTTGTTCTTTTGATTGCAGCATTTATAGCCTATTATATAAATAGAATCGTCAGGTCTCAGGTGAGAAAACCTGTTACAGGCTGGGAAT